>JADFYC010000292.1:0-687 GCA_015233295.1 Deltaproteobacteria bacterium
TACATCTCTTCAAATACGGTTTTGGCAATCTTACCGCTAATCACCCCATTCTTGACCATATTCAGCATTTCGGCTAAGTTTTCCGGGGTGACGGGGCATTGCTCAATCGCTCGCTCATCGTTCTTGAGTTCTCGGAGTAACTCGCTCATAACCCAGTTGCTGACCGTTTTGGCTTCCGGGAACAAGGCCACGCAACGCTCAAAATAATCAGCCAGTGTTTTCGATGAGGTCAATACTCCGGCGTCATAAACCGGGATACCGAATTGGTCCACGAAACGCTTCTTCTTGGGCGTAGGCAACTCGGGCAAGGTCTGTTCGATTCGGGAAATCCAGGCCTGATCTATGACGATGGGGACCAGATCAGGGTCCGGGAAGTAACGATAATCGTGGGATTCTTCCTTACTCCGCATGGAAATGGTGACACCCTTGGCCGCGTCCCACAGTCTGGTTTCCTGAATTACTGCCTGCCCGTCCTCCAGCAAGGAGCGCTGTCGCCTGATTTCATATTCTATGGCCCGCTGGACGTTACGAAAGGAATTCATATTCTTAAGCTCGGCGCGGGTGCCGAAAGGCTCCGTCCCGGCCGGCCGGAGCGAGACATTAGCATCACATCGGAAGCTCCCTTCCTGCATGTTGCCGTCACATATCTCCAGGTAAACCAGGATATCCCGCAGTATTTTCAAGTAC
>JADFYC010000292.1:773-4925 GCA_015233295.1 Deltaproteobacteria bacterium
ATTGAAGTCCACGTAACTCTTGGGGTTATAGTCATCATGAACGAGTTTGCCAGCGTCTTCTTCCATATGGATGCGGGTAATGCCGATTTGTTTCGGCCCGGCATCGGTGTCGATCTCCACCCGGCCGTGTTCGGCCAGAGGCAGCTCATATTGAGAGATCTGATATCCCTTGGGCAGGTCGGGGTAGAAATAGTTTTTCCGGGCAAACTGACTGTAAGGCGCAATAGCACAGCCGGTGGCTAAAGCCATTTTGATGGTGTACTCAACCACTTTTTTATTGAGGACGGGCAATACCCCGGGCATTCCCAGACAGACCTGGCAAGTTAGGGAATTTGGCTCAGCCCCGAACTGGGTGGAGCAGCCACAGAATATTTTGCTTGAGGTCAACAACTGGGCATGGACCTCAAGCCCGATGACAGGCTCGTATTCCATAAATTGTCCTTACAAGTTCCGATTCACCGCAGCCGAGCCATAGATTGAAGGCTGGCGGTGTATGTCTAAGCCATAGATTAACCAGGCTCAATATAATTTTCTCAACCCCTGATGGGGCTGAGATCGTTGGGACTGTAGAATTTGGCTGCCGTCTTCCCGGCCCGACCGTAAACACCGGCCCACCATACCTTGATTAAATGCCAGCAGTCAAGCGTTTATCAATTTCCTTAGCGACTTTTTCACCGGATAATAGCATCCCGCCGAAAATCGGCCCCATCCGAAATGCCCCAAAGGTGGCATTAGCGGCCATACCGGCGACATACACCCCGGGAAAAGCCTCTTTGGTATTCTCCATGGTGGATTGTTCGGCCACGTCCGCCCACAACGATTTTTCCCCGATGATGGAACCGGTGGAGGTGAGTAATTTGGCATCTACTTTCCGCTGAATTACTTTAATCACCTCGGTGTCGTGGCCGGTGGAATCGATGACAAATTTCGCCCGGACGGCCAGAGGATCGACGTGCAAATGGGCCATTTCCACCGCCGTCCAGTTGATCACCAGGCCGATTACCCGGTTGTCCCGGACCATCACGTCTTCTGCAGAGACCAGGTTAAATATCTTGGCTCCGGCCTGGCACGCCTTGGACACCAGGCTGGAGACCGTTTCCACCGAATCAGCCGTGTAATAACCAGGGGCGAACTGTTCGGTCCGCACACCAAAGTCGTCCAGTATCCGTTTGGCTTCATCTTGGATGACGATTTCGTTCATCATCATGCCGCCGCCCCACATGCCCCCGCCAACAGACAGCTTTCGTTCAAACAGGGCCACCTTACGCCCAGCCAAAGCCAGATCACGGGCCGCCACTAAGCCGGCCGGGCCAGCCCCAACGATGGCCACATCGACGTCCAGGTAGTCGGAAAGCTTCTTCATATACCGGTCAATAATGGCGCGAGAGATAATAATTTCGTCAAGTTTCATCTAATCGTCTCCATGTTGATGAAATGTTACTGGTTGCTGGATGCTCGTTGATGGTTACTGATTACTGGTTACTGGTTGCTGGTTACAGGTTACTCGTTGTGCGTAAGAATAATGGCAGGGACCGGGGGTAGTGCCCATCCGGTACCCCCTGCCGCGATGCATCTGGGTAGGATCAATCAATAATATTTTTACGATTGGGATGGATCGGGATGCGTTCCGGCGAGATTAGCTATATACCTTATTTCCTATCAGGACGGGAGGCGAATGTCAAGAGAAACGTCACCAGGTAAGACGGTAACAAATATCCAACAACCCGTGACTCGGGACTCAAAACCAGCAACCAGTAACGAGCAACCGGAAACCGTTTAGGTCGCGCTGTAACTATGTAATCCCTTAACCAGATATTTGTCCCCCAGGTATGTAAACAAAACCGCCATGAATCCTACTAAAGAGAGAATGGCTATGGTTTTGCCGGACCAACCCCGGGCCATGCGGCCGTGCAGAATGAACGCATAGATGAGCCAGGTGATCAATGACCAGGTTTCCTTGGGATCCCAGGACCAATAGGTCCCCCAGGCCGAGTGCGCCCAGATGGCCCCGGTGCCGATCCCGATGGTGAGAAACAAAAATCCTATTAATATGGTCTGGTAGATCAACTCTTCCAGTGTCTGGGAAAGAGGAATGAGCCTACCCCAGAAGCCGTCTTGAGGTCCTATCTCTGGATGATTCATTCTTAGCAAAAACATCAAACTGAGTCCGCAGGAAGTGGCAAAACCGGCGTACCCCAAGAAACAGGTGATAACGTGAGCGATCAGCCAGTTACTTTTCAAGGCCGGAATGAGTGGGACTATCTTGCTGCTGATATCGGGGGAAAAAGAGGCATAAGCCATGGTCAGAAAAGAGATCGGAATGACGAAAACACCCATCGCCCGGTGACCGGTTTTTTTCTCCACCAGCAGATAGACCAACGTAATGGTCCAGGCGAAGAAAACCAACGATTCATATAGATTCGAGAAAGGAGCGTGGCCGAAACCCAGTTGATAGGATTCTACCCAGCGCAAAATAATGCCCAAGGTATGGCCGCCCAAAGTGATCCAGGTAATCACCGTGGCCAGCAAAGCCAAAAATGATTTCTTGAATACCAGACTAAACAGATAAAGCGTAGCGCAAGTCAGATAGGCGAATGTAACTGCACTTAAAATATATGACGACGCCATAGAATAAAGGCTCCTTTTAATCAAGTTGCTCGTTACTTGTTGTACGTTGCTCGTTGCATGTTGCTCGTAATCGTTGCACGTTGCTGGTTACTTGTCAAAAAGCATTTTCACAGACTGAGCAACACCGTGAACGGTTTCTTCCTTAATAACACGTATCCGCTGCAGCCAAACAGGATACTCTAAATTCACCAAAACAGGAAATCGGCAGGTACTCAGCAGCCGGAAACCAGCAACATGTAACGTGTAACCGGAAACCTGCAACGTGTAACCAGCAACATGTAACGTGTTAATCTGTCTTCTGGAGGTTAGCCTGGACGGTCTGGCAAAGCCTGTCCAGTTCCCTTTTAAAGGCCAGTTTGTTTCTGTTTACGCGGCCGGAAAAAGTGATGATCGTCCCACCCGGTTGCGATTGAGCCAGGACGTAGATGCGGCGATGGGAGACATAGAAGGTGATCAGAAACCCGGCCACCATTAGGCCGCAACCCAGCCAGACTAACCAGACACCGGGATCACTGTTGACCTGCAGGCCGGTATAATATCGTTCTGTAAAATCCTTTAAAGTGAGGATGTATTTGCTTTGACGACGTTTGTCGAAGTCCGGGGCCTTCTGGAACAGAACCACCGGTTCAGGCTCTTCGGCATTCCCTGCCACCGCCAGTTTTACGGCCGGACCCATTTTCATCAGGTTGGGATAGAAAGAGACCAGCTTGATCAAGCCCACGCCGGGGACCGGGGTCTCCATATGGGGATCTAACTTGACAATTTTTTCCTCACCGCCGGCCGCCGGGCGCACCCCCAAGGTGATATTATCTCCCATCGTACCATAGTTGGATTGATAGAAGGTGACCCCTTTATAAGTGAAGGGATCATTCACCATGATCGCCGTCTTTGCCACTACCCGGCCTCCTTCGATCACTGTGAGGTCGGTCCGGTACTCCTTGGGCATCCCGTTATCATAAAAGCTGACTGAGAACTTGTCACACTTCACGGAAAAACCCAGCTCCTTCGGCAGATCGGTCCGTTTTAGTTGAATGACCCCGGAACGCTCCCCCTCCGATAGGGTCAGTCGGCCTTCAAAACCCCACCTGGTCCCGATAAATGCTCCGAGAAAGATAAGCAACACGCTGGCGTGGATAATATAGGGACCAAACCGGGACAATCCTCCCTTTTCACCATATAGCACCAATTTATCAGGAGAATCGTCTTGGACCGGACGGTTGGGATAGTGCTTGGCTACGACATCTGTCAGAAAAGTCTTCACCCGTTCAAATGACGTGTCGAGTTTGATCTGGTAATGGAATTCGTCTTTCTTGAAAACCCCTTCATCTAATCTAACAGGCGCCTTAAGGATTCCCATCGTTTTGGGGAATCTCTTGAGCGAGCATCCGATTAGATTTAGAGCCAGCAGAAGCAAGATGAACAAGAACCAGGGCGCGTGGTACATATCAAAAAAACCCAGGGACTCGAATACGTCAAAAAGACGAGGGCCGAGGTACTGGGCGTACAGTTCCGGTTCTTCTCCCT
>JADFYC010000293.1:0-1531 GCA_015233295.1 Deltaproteobacteria bacterium
ATTTATCAGAGGAATAGACCCAAATTATGGTCCGACCTACGGAGTCTATAAAAACAGACCGCCGCAAGGGGCCATAGAGAATTTATCCACGACCCTTATCGGACAAAAAAAACAGGTGACCCGTGTCACATGAAGTCATCACCTATCTTTACTCCATCGGCAAGCTGGCACCCCTGGATGTCCATTTCGCCGGTCTCCTGGCCAGGCTGAATAAACGGTCGTCTCTCGAAGTGGAGCTGGCTGCGGCCATGACAAGCTGGTATACCCGGCAGGGTCACATCTGCATGGACCTGGCCAGGCTGATTGACATCCATCCGGTGAACGGCTCGGACATCATCCGGGCCCTCGACGTGGCGGCCTGGCGTCAAAAGCTGGTTCAGAGCCGAGTAGTGGGTCGTCCCGGCGAGTATAAACCATTGATCCTGGATCAGGCCGGTCGATTATACTTATATCGTTACTGGGAATACCAAAAAAAGCTGGCCGATGCCCTTAAGGCGCGTCTCGACGAATCCTCGGTCTTGCCTGAAGCAAACGTCCTAAGAGACGGGATAGAACGATTATTCCCAGCCCAGGGCAGTGAGGTGGACTACCAGAAGGTGGCCGCCTTCGCCGCGGTGTCGAAGAAGCTCTGCGTCATATCCGGTGGTCCCGGAACAGGTAAGACGACCACAGTGGCCAAGATTTTGGCCTTACTCCTGGAATCGACGACAAAGGATGGTCTGCACCTGGCCCTGGCCGCGCCGACCGGAAAAGCCGCAGCCAGGCTGCAGGAAGCCATCAACCAAGCCAAACAGACTTTTAATTGCTCGGACCGGATAAAGCAAGCCATTCCGGAAACAGCGTCCACTTTGCACCGGCTCCTGGGCAGCCTCCCGAGGAGCCCTTATTTCAGGTATAATGAGACGAACCTGCTGCATCTGGATGTATTGGTGGTTGATGAGGCTTCGATGGTCGATCTGGCCCTGATGTCAAAATTGTTACAGGCCCTTCATCCCGATACCAGGCTGATTTTGCTGGGGGATAAGGACCAGTTGTCATCCGTGGAAGCGGGCGCGGTATTAGGCGACATCTGTGGCGGCAGCGAACCGGGACGATTTTCCCAGTCTTTTGCTTCGGCTTGTCAGGAGATATGCGGATGCCGGCTGGCCCGGCTGGTCGACTTCTTGTCCACGGCCGGTGTTAAAACCATAAGCTTTGATATCGGTTTTTTTGAGCCGGACGAGAAGGCTAATTTACCTATTTTGCAGTCATTACGGGAAAAGATGAAAAATCTTGGAGCCGTTCCGGATAAACTCCAGTCAGTTTTTGACCAGGCCGCAAAGGAAATGGACACGGACAGGCAACTGGCCGACTCACTGCAAAAGTCCAAATCAGACATAGTCTTAGGCTATTTTTTTCATATGTCCAGCCAAGGGATCACCCATTTGACCCCGGACGTGATAAAACGGCGGATCGCCGAGACCGACCAATCTAAGTATAAACTTATCCGGTACCAGAGTCAGAAGGCGTCCACCACCCCTTTTGCTAAGGC
>JADFYC010000293.1:1621-4903 GCA_015233295.1 Deltaproteobacteria bacterium
AATATGTTTCCCGACGAAGACGGCACCGTCCGCTGGGTGCCGCTGGTTATTGAATGTGGCGACGATCTCTACTCTCCTTTGTCCATGCAAACATTATGGAGCTTCCGAAACTATCCTGAAATCCTTCTCCAGGTGGCCGAATTCGGCTTAGAAAAAATTCAAGTCGGCCGAATAGCCATCCCCACCGATGAAAAAGGCAAACTTTTCATTAATTATAGGGGTGGCCCAGGCACGTTCCATCAATATTCCATTACCGATATTCTTCATGACCGCTTGTCGCCCGATATATTCAAAGGAAAAATAGTATTGGTCGGGGCCACGGCCGTGGGTATTTACGACATGCGGGTCACTCCGTTCTCCAATGTGTTTCCTGGGTTGGAAATTCACGCCAACGTCATCGACAATATCCTCAAGGGTGATTTCCTGACCCGGCCTACCTGGGCCTCAATTTTTGATGTGTTGGCCATGCTGGTTATTGGTTTGGCCCTGGGCCTGATTCTACCTATAGTTGGAGCCATCCAAGGGGCCGTGCTCACCCAAATGATTCTGTTCGGTTATTTGGCCTTTTGTCAGTTTTTGTTCACAAAGTATGGATTCTGGATAGATATAGTTCATATAATGCTGCAACTGATCCTGGGGTATACGGCCTATACCCTCTACCGGTATGTGGCAGAAGAAAGAGAAAAAAAGAAAATCAGAGGGGCTTTTTCCCATTATGTCTCAGCCCAGGTGGTCAATGAAATGCTTAAGAACCCGGACAAACTGAAACTAGGCGGTGAAAAGCTCGAACTTACCGTCCTCTTTTCGGATATCCGGGGATTCACCAGCATCTCCGAGTCCATGAGCCCTGAGGACCTGGTCCATTTGTTAAACGAATATCTGACCGTGATGACCGACCGGGTGCTGCAATATGACGGTACCTTAGACAAGTATATGGGTGACGCCATCATGGCTTTTTATGGCGCCCCGATACACCAACCCGACCACTCGGTCCGGGCCTGTCATACCGCCCTGGATATGATGTCCGACCTGAGAATCCTGCAGCAGAAATGGAAAGAACAAGGTATCCCCATGCTGGATATCGGCATCGGGATCAACACCGGCCCTATGTCCGTGGGTAATATGGGGTCCAACATCCGTTTCGATTACACGGTTATGGGCGACAACGTCAATCTCGGCTCCAGATTGGAAGGAGCCAACAAAACTTACGGCAGTCACATCATAATTAGTGAATTCACTTTTGAGCATGTCCGAGAACAGTTCCTCTGCCGCGAACTGGACGCGGTCAAGGTTAAAGGGAAGAACAAACCGGTCAGGGTATTTGAACTCATGGGACAAATCAATGCCGGTCCGGAATTGAAGCGGTTGGCCGATATGTTCAACTTAGGAGTGACCTATTACCGGAATCAGCTTTGGGACCGGGCCATGGCCGCTTTCACCCAAATTTCCGAAGCCTATCCCCAGGACGAACCAACTTATCTCTACATTGACCGGGTAACCAGCCTGAAAGCCAATCCTCCGCCTGAAAATTGGGATGGCGTATTTGAGATGAAAACCAAATAAGCGTGTTACGTGATGATGGTTTGGAGGCGCTGGTTGTCGGATGAGGCATGGGCGTGGATATTATTCGGGCTTTCGGCTTAAGTGAGCGGGAGATGATTTGCCTGATTGGGGCAGGGGGAAAGACCACCCTGATGTTTGCCTTGGCCCGGCAACTGGTCCGATCCGGGCACCGGGTGGTGACGACTACCACGACCAGGATATTTCCCCCCGAGGACCATCAGTCACCGGCCTTAATCCTGGCGGACGGGGTCAAAGACGTTCGCCCGGCCATTCATCGGGCGTTAACTCACAAAGGCCACATCACTCTGGCTGCCCGGCTCCTGGCGGAGGGAAAACTCGCCGGGTTAGACCCCGAATTTCTGTGTCGGCTTTATGAAGATGATGCGGTGGACTATCTCATCATCGAGGCGGACGGGGCCGCAGGACGCTCGATCAAAGCGCCGGCAGCCCATGAGCCTGTCATCCCGGCCGGGGCCAGTCTGGTTATCCCCCTGGTCGGGTTAGACGCGGTGAACCGGCCGATGGATGATGGTCTGGTTTTCCGGCTTGACCATTTCTGTTCGGTGGTGGGAAAATCACGGGGGCAAATTATTACCCCGGCCGATGTGGCCAATCTACTGACCTCGCCCCAAGGTAGTCTCAAGAATATCCCGCCCCAGTCCAGGGTCATCCCCTTTCTGAATAAATCCGATGTCCCCGGAGGTCCCGTCCTGGCCCGGCAAGTCGTGGCAGCTTTGGCCGAGAGGAGACCTGAATCCATCTCCAGGTTGATCGTGGGCCGGGCAGCCCATGACCAACCGGTATCAGAGGTGTTTGATTTTTGAGATAGAGACGCCTTAAGCACAGTGAGAGGTGCCTGGTGGTTCTTGATTATGAGACCTGGCTGACGTGACCCCAAAGAGCGTCTGCCAGGCCGGAGGTGCGCTCGGTGACGCGAGCCATGGCCAGGCGCAAGACATGCTCAGAACTCAATAAGGTGACCTTTCGTCTGGCCCGGGTAACGGCGGTATAGAGAAGTTCCCTGGTTAAGACGGGTGAGTCTAAGTCGGGCAGAATCAAAATGATTTCGTCGAATTCCGACCCCTGACTCTGATGAACGGTCATGGCGAAAACAGTTTCTAACACCGGCAGCCGCAGCGGATGAAACAGGCGGAATTCACCTTCCGAGCCGGGAAAGGTGACGCGAGAATCCGACCCGGCCACGATATCCGGCAAGTAGAGCCCCACATCTCCATTGAATAGCCTAAGGTTATAGTCATTGCGCCGGATCAGCACCGGTCTGCCGAAATACCATTTCTTGTCTAAGCGAAGAAGCCCTTCCTCTTTTAAGATAGTCTCGGCCAGGAGGTTCAATCCGGCGACTCCATAAGACCCCTCTCTGACGGCGCACAGGACTCGAAATTGGTCAAAAAGATTAAACACCCTCATCAACCTCTGGGTTGAGTCCGCCATGACCTGAGTGCGGAGACTTTTTACCTCTTCCAGATAGCCCCTGAATCCTGTGACGATATCAAGTTTAACCCTTTGGGGCAACACGCCACCGGTCTGAGGATCCGCCCAAACCAGATCGGGATACTTTCCTTCCCTAAATGCCGCCACCACCGCGTCGGCGTCGTTCTTCCTGACCGCCCGGCTGACCACGGCGATCCCACTGTTGTCGGCAAAACGATAACTTTTTTGAAGTTGAATAATGCAGTCTCGAGGCTTCTGAGCGACGAC
>JADFYC010000294.1 GCA_015233295.1 Deltaproteobacteria bacterium
GATGAGCTTGAAGAATTACGTGGCCGCCACTGACGGGAACGTGACCATTCGGATGGGTGATCGGATTATCGCCACCCCGTCCGGGGTCAACAAGGGATTTCTGGAGGCGGATCAGTTGCTGGTGACCGACCTGGACGGGCAGCTCATTTCCGGCGTCGGCCGCCCCACCTCGGAGATTCGGATCCACCTCCTGGTTTATCAACTGCGGCCGGATGTTCAGGCTGTAGTTCATGCCCATGCCCCGCTGGCTACAGCCTTTTCCATTGCCGACATTCCCCTACCTGCGGATCTCTTGCCGGAAGTCATCATGACCCTGGGTGCCATCCCGACCACCGATTACGCCACCCCGGCCAGTGACGAAGGCCCGGAGGTGATTAGACCCTGGGTGCCCGCATGTGATGCCATGATCTTGAAACGCCACGGCACCTTAACCCGATGAGTACGCTAAACGATTAGTGTCAAGGGCCATGATTTAATCCACATATTGCACCGATTTGCGCAGATTAAAATAGAATAATAATCGGATACGCCTGTGGGTCTCATCCATCTGCGTTCCTCTGCGAAATCTGCGGATATCCTTTATAAGCGCCTGCAGCGGATCGCTTTTTCTCCGGAGGGCCGGAGTTTAGATGCGGAAGATTCCAGTCACACTTTTGACTTCACCAAACAGACCTTCTAGAATGAGTAACATCAACAGCGGCAGCAACACCCATTGGAAGCGATCTTCATTGACTTCCCGGCGGTTGGATTTCAGCTCGGAGGCAGTGGTCTGTTTCTTGATTCCTTCTAGGTAGATCTGATTGAGGTCCAGGTCGCCGGTGACTGACCTGACATACATCCCGCCGGTTAGCTGGGCCAGTTGTTCCAGGGTCCGCTCATCAAGCCGGGTGATGATCATATCCCCCTTCTTATCTTTCATAAAGCCGCCGCCTTCCGCCGGAATAGGAGCGCCTTCCAACTGTCCAATGCCGATGGAGAAAATTTTGACCTTAGCTTTGGCCGCCTCCTTGGCCGCGTCCAGGGCGTCACCGGCTAAGTCTTCTCCATCCGTGATTAAAATAATCACCCGATCCGTGTGACTCGTGAGATCAAAGGCCTTCAGAGCCGTCCGGATAGCCTGTCCTACCGCGGTGCCCGGAACCGGAATAAGGTCCGGGGCCAGGTCGCCCAAGAATATTTGAAAAGCTCCGTAATCCAGGGTTAAAGGGCACTGCAAAAAGGCCGTTCCGGCAAAGGCCACCAGCCCAACTCTGTCCCCCTTAAGGATACCCAGCAGGTCAATCAGCTTCCTCCTGGCCCGCTCCAGGCGGCTGGGTTTAACATCCTGAGCCAGCATGGACCGGCTGACGTCAACGCAGGCCACCAGGTCCACGCCCTTTTGTCGGACTTCTTCCCAGTGGCTCCCCCATTGGGGCCGGGCTAGAGCCAGGATCATCAGGCTGGCGGCGGCCAGAATCATCAGGGCCTTAAGCACCCGCCGCCGCGACCGAAAATCGGGCCGGATGGACGAAACCAAACAGACGTCGCAAAACGATTCCACCGCCTGCCGCTGCCGCCTGGCCCCGTACACGCAGATCGCCACCATAGGCGGTAAGAGCCACAATAAAAAGAAAATGTTCGGATTCTCAAACAGCATGAAGTAAGTCATCCCGTCAGCAGGAAAAAAAATCAGGTCTCCACGGCTTTGATGACGTGAGCGATGATAAAATCTATTTCGTCATCCTCCAGGTATGGATGCATGGGTAGGCTCAATATCCGGCGGGATATGGCCTCAGCCACGGGGAAAGACCCCGGACCCAGCCCCAGATGGGCATAAGCCTCCTGGAGATGCAATGGCTTGGGATAATAAACGGCGGTCGGAATACCCACCGCCTGTAATTCGGCCTGAACCTGGTCCCGGCGGTCGGTTAAAATAGAGTATTGGGCCCAGGCGCTGGTCACGCCATCAGGAATCCGGGGAGTCTCCACATAAGCGGACAGTCCTTGGGTATAGCGTCGGGCAATGCTCTGCCTCGTTTCTAGTTCTTTGGTGAAAGCGGCCAGCTTGACCGACAAAGTCGCGGCCTGGATGGAATCCATGCGGCCGTTCAGGCCCACCCGGACATTATGGTACTTGTCCTGGCCCTCTCCGTGGACCCGAATTGAACGGATGTGCGCGGCCAGGGCGTCATCATCGGTGAATACCGCGCCGCCGTCTCCATAACAGCCCAACGGTTTAGCCGGAAAAAAACTGGTCGCGGCTACCTGGCCCAGGCTGCCCGTCAACCGGCCGTAATAACGGCCGCCAAAGGATTGCGCCGCGTCTTCCAAGACGAACAAGCACTTTTCAGCAGCCAGAGGCATGATGGCCCGATAATCCGCCGGCAATCCGAACAGGTCGACCGGAATCAAGCCCACCGGACACAACCGTCCCTGCTCCAACACCCGGTCCGCCGCATCCCGCAAGAGGTGGGGATCCAGGTTGAATGTTCGCGGATCTATATCCACAAAGACCGGGGTGGCCCCGACCAACGAAATGGCCTCGGCTGTGGCTATAAAGGTAAAGGGGCTGGTCAATACGGCGTCTCCCGGCCCAACATTATAGGCCATCAGGGCCATGACCAGGGCGCAAGTGCCGCTGGCGCAGGTTATGGCATGCCGGGTTCCGACAAACCGGGCCAGCTCCGTCTCCAATCGCCCCACTTCCGGGCCCATGATGAACTTGCCATGCTCCAGGACTCGGTCAATGGCCTGGCGGATGTCTGGTTCCAGGAGCTGAAACTGCTTCTTCAGGTCAACAAATTGTATATTCATTTATACTCCGGCGCCGGCTCGGTGAAATCAGATGGCTGGTCGCCTGCTTCACGACAACACGTTATTATTGTTAATATGCTTATATAACAAGGGAATATTGACTGAGAACTTTCTTCTTAAAAAGAGCACCCGGACTCTATTTCTCCAGGCCGGATTCGGGTGGATATCGCACTTCCGCCTTGCCCTCAAACCGGATCCCACGATTTTTCTTGAAATCTATAGATTGAATATTCCTCATGTTCAAATCACTTAATTTACCACACCGACGGCCCCAAAACAACGCATTACCACACCGGCGGCAGCAAAGCAATGCAAAAAAAGGGATGGGTAAAAGAGAGGCCGGGCTCCCTCCGGACGTTCATTTAAAGAAATGCCGGGGCAATTTGGTCCAAGAAAAACCTAAATCCCAGATAAATCTCAATACCACCTTTTGCACGTCAAACAACAAGGCCAGGCTGTGGCGGTAAAGCGACCAAGTTTCGTGCAACACCAGTCGCAGCAGACGGAGCTTGATCAAGTCCTCCACAAAGGTCAACATGGCCGCCCAGACCAGGTAGTCGTCTCGGTTAAATAAAGGGTCGATCTCGGTCAGGACTCCCTGGAGAGTAAACAGAACCTTCTTATACATCATCATGTCTGAGGAAAAAACCACGCCATGATAAGTAAAGTTTTCAAACAATTGTTCGATGGCCGACATGGCCCCGGTGACCTTCATCCCGCGGCGGGAAATAACCTCGTTGATGGTTCTCTGAATCTTGTCACCTATGCCCGGATCGGCCGAGAGTTGCCCTTTGGTGATAATGTCCGCGGCATAAAAGACGGCTTTTTTATTGCCCATGATGAGACCCAGGGTGAGCATAACCATGGCCAGTCGATCCACCCGGTTCAGCTTCCCGATCATGGCCCAGTCATAGAGGATGATTCTGGGCCTCCCGCACTCGAAGATATAAGCCAGATTCCCGGCATGAGGGTCCCCATGAAACATACTCTCGTCTTTGGTATCTTGGATGGGGCGGAGGATGCAAATCCGGGCCAGGGTCGCGGCCAGCAGCCACCGCTCCCGTTTGGTCAGACCGGCTACATCGGTTATTTTGGTGCCGTCGATCCGGGTCATGGCCGTCATCCGCGGCGTCGAGACCGGCAGCCGGGCGGGGACCAGCAAAGATTGGTCACTCCCGTAGTAGGCTCCGGCCTGGTCCAAATTATCCTGTTCTCCGGTCAAATTCATCTCACTCCGGATGGCTTTTTTCACTTCAGCGAAGGTGGCCTGAAACAAAAAACGGCCCAACCCCCACTCCTCCCGATGCTGGTCCAGAAAGACGGCCAGGCGGGCCAGCAGGGTCAACTCACTGCCGATGTTCTTGGCCACCTTGGGTTTGACCACCTTGAGCACGGCTCGAAAGGAATGTCCCATGGGAGCCGCCACCTCCGCCGGGACAACGGCGCAAACACTGGCCTCGGCCAGGATGCCCGGCTCCGGGGTAATGGAAAAGTCATGCCGGGGCTTGCCTATCTCCTTGTCCAGCAAAGGCTTGATCTGTTCAAAGGTGACCGTTTTCAAATTGTCTTCGAGATCAACCAAAGCCCGTTTGAACACCGGATCCAGGTTGGGATTCCGGGCAATCACCTGACCCAGCTTCTGGAGGGTGGGCATGTCCGAGACCAGGGTGAACACCCGCCGGCCCAACAAGGCGGTGAATGGAAGCTGGAGCTGGTCAACGATTTTCTCGGCCAGCCGGGTCAGGGAGAAGGACGCCAGCAGAAAGGCCATCCCCTCCGTCAGCACTACCTGGAATTTGGCATATGACGGCGGTAGAAAACTCTCCAGGCCAACAAAGGAGATGACCTGCCGGACGATTCGGTCCAGCTCCCCGTCGGCCCTGGCCTGGCGAAGCAGATCAGCCACCCGATTCCGCATCACCGTGACACTGGGCTTGCGGCCGGCCATCGGAGCCAACACCTGCAGAAAAGTCCGCATCAAAGAGACATTGGCATTTAACCTGGGCTGGTCATGGCCATCTTGCTCGGTTTTCAAAGCATTCTCCTTCTACGGGTTGCAGGTTACACGTTGCGGGTTGAAAACAATAACCAT
>JADFYC010000295.1 GCA_015233295.1 Deltaproteobacteria bacterium
AACGGAGCTGGGCGCCTTACTCTGGTCCAGCATTCTCATGACCACGCTCTCACCGAAATAGGTGGGAATGATGGACACCCGAAAATCTAAGGAGCGGACCCGCTCCCCTTCATTAAGGCCGATGGAGAATCGACCGTCCTGCGGCCGCCGCTTTTCGGCGATGTCTAAGTCGGCCATAATTTTAATTTTAGAGATTACCGACTTAACACTTACCTTAAACTGCTCTTCTAAGCCGGTGAGCCTTACCTCTTGAAGAATGCCGTCTATCCGAAGCCGGACCACGGGAAAAAGCTCCCCAGGTTCGATGTGGATGTCACTGGATTTTCTTTGAACTGCTTTCAGCAAAATGGCATTGACAATTTTCTCTGCGATGGGGCTGACTTCCTCGACGTACTTTGATCCCTTCCGTTGCTTGTCCATGAAGCTCAGACGCATGGTCTCTTCATAGCTGCTGCCGAACAACCGGGATATGGCCAGCTTGATGTCGTCCCGATCGGACAAAACCGGCTGAATAGTGTAGCCGGTGGAGCCTCTAAGGTCATTAATCAGCTCTTTGTTGGTCGGATCAGACATGGCCACGACGAGCACATCATCTTGAAAGGAGAAAGGCACCAGGTTGTTCTTGGCCATGTACTGCATACTCACGTCTAGCTTGGCCATGGATTCGTCGATGGTCAATTCCTTAAGCGCGAGGTAAGGAATGCCCAGATGCCGGGAGAGCAACCGGTTGAGCATCGGCTCGGTGATGAGTTCCCGTTCAACCAGGATTTCACCTACTTTTTTGGCGTTACTATTTCTTTCCTGTTCTTGGAGCGCGGCGGCCAGATCAGGTTCTTGAATGGCTTTTTCCCTGACCAGCAGTTGTCCGAAGCGGAATCGCTTATTGAAGACCCGCAATACAGCGTCGAGGTTGTGCTGGGAGATATAGCCCCGGTCGACCAGGATGGCCCCGATATAGCGGTCCGGGTTCCGCGTTTGGATGTTTATGGCCTCTTCGAGTTGTTCATCGGTAATCAGGCCCTTCTTAATCAGGATTTCTCCCAAGGGCAAAGTGGGCTTTTTTTCCGGGGCCAGCGTGGCCGCTTCCCCGGTGGCAGGGCTGCCGGCTTTGGCGTCCGTAGGGAACGGAATCTTGGGCGGCATTCCTTTCGCTGGAATGGGGGGCTTTGGGGCCACCCCCCTTTTGGCTGACATGGCGTCAACGAGCCTATCTGAGACGGCGGTGCCCGAGGCTCCCGGCCGGATGGGAGGGGGTGGATTGGAAGTCGGGTTTTGAGTGGGCATGATCTGGACCTCGATAAAGACGCAATGCCGGGCTAAGGACGGAGCGATGAGCCGTTGGGGAAGTATCAGACAACTCAAGCTATTAAAACAGAGTGTTATTAAATGGTCTCAGTAAGATGTCGGGATAGCAGAGAACCGTGACCCTGGCGGGACGATCAAGGTATCACAAAACATGAAGCAGGATTGTCAGGCTTTTTCCTCAGGAGGAAAGTTAAAGGTAAACCATCGGAGGGCCTTTTCGGCGCCGTAGCCAAAATCAGTCAGCTTGACTCCCAGCCGATACCCATTTTTGACCTTGACGAAGGACTTCTGAACCGTTGACCAAGATGGTCACTTTGACCTCGCCAGACATCAAGACAGAAAGTTTTTCAGGCGCTTGCTCTGGGGCCAAGATGACTTCACCAGCGCTGCATTCCACCGCGGCGACAAATTTAATCGACGGCTTAGACTGGTTAGCCGGGCCGGTTACGGGGATAGGGTTGCCGGCTGGTGAGGCCATTCGGGCTGCCCGGGCCAACCGGGCCACTGATCAATCGGCAGGTAATTCCTTTTGCAAGGTGGAACCGCCCAGATGCTGAGAGAGCAATCGATTAAGCAGAGGTTCGGAGATGAGGCCGCGTTCCACCAGAATTTCGCCTATTTTCTTGGTGTGATTTGATCGTTTCTGTTCTTGGAGCGCCGCGGCCAGATCAACTTCCCGAGTCACTTGCTCTCTGACCAGCAATTGCCCAAACAGGAATCGCCGATTAAATATCTTGGGGACGACATCAAGTTTGTCCTGCGAGATATAGCCCTGGTCGACTAAGATGGCACCGATATAACGGTCAGGGGTCGCCATTTGGAGGGTTATGGCCTTTTCCAGTTGCTCTTTGGTAATCAGGCCATTCTTCATCAGGATTTGGCCCAAGGGGAGAGTTACCGTTTTTGCCGGGACAGGAACTGTCGCCTCGGTTTCGGGGCAGCCGGCTTTGGAGGACATTGAAATCAATGTGTTGGGGAACATCCCTTTTGCTGACCAGGCGCCGTCGAGCTTGTCGGTGGCTCCGGGTACGGCAGCCTTTAACTCCACGGGGGTGGAGGGATTGGGCTTAGGATTTGGAGCTGGCATGACATACACCTCCCTGAAGGCGTTATGCCGGTCAACCAATGGCAAGAAGTTTTTTTGCTTAATCGTTAATTATAAAAATGTTTTGGCGGGAAGTCAAGAGTTAATTGGTCCGGATCATGTAATCGCGTCGGTAAGGGCGTAACCGGCCTACAGGCGAGCAAAAAAAAAATAGCCGATGCCCATGCGCCGGGTCTGTCAGGCTTTCTCCTCGGGAGGAAAGTTGAAAGTAAACCATTTCAGCGCTTTTTCGGCTCCATAGCCATACTCAGTGAACTTCACGCCCAGGCGGTAACCATTTTTCACTCTGATGGACGACATGATTTTCCCCTTGGCTGAGATTTCTTTCTCATTCTGGGGCAAGGCAAAAGAGACCTCGATGTTGCAATCAGGCGGGTGGTCGGCGCGGGTCAGAATTCCCATTCCACCACCACTTAAGTCAAGAATATATCCATGATATTCTCCCTTAAAAGTCCGAAATTGAACCAGTGTTTTGCCAACCTTGCGGCGGACGAATATCCTATTCTCCTTTCCGTTGTCCTTATCTTCTGCCCCCCCCCCTTTTAACCAGCTCGGTATACAACCTGTTACATTCTTTAGATAATGATTCAATGACTTGCTGTTGTCGGGCGAACAGTTTTTTCAACGCATACTTGGTCGTCAAAGGCATTTGGGCGGCTTCGCCGGTCAGCACGGCGGGATTGATTACGCCCAGTTTGACCGGTCCCACGGCGGTGAAGGAGAGGGAGCCGGCAGGCAGGGATAGCCCAGGTAATTCACCGATAACATCGCCGGCCTTGGCCGTAAACAAGACGACTTCCGCTCCGCTGCCGGAGGTGGTCACTTTGACCTCTCCGGATATCAAGACAAACAGTTTTTCTTGAGGCTGCCCTGGGGCAAGGATTACCTCACCAGCGCGGAAATCCACTGCGGCGATGAACTTAATAGATTGCTTAGGCTTGGCGGCCTGACCGGTAATCGGGAGGGGGTTATTCGCCTGTGATTCCACTCTTGCCATCCAATTACGGGTTAGGGTTACGGGTTGCGAGTCAATGTCATTACAGTAAAACTCAGCTTGAAAAAAAAACACAAAGCAGAGGACGCACTGAACTACAAGTCATAATCTCTTCATGCCTCTGTTTCATTATCGGCGGCGAATCACCATTCATGAATTATTGCCTCGTAACCCGCAACCCGTAACGCAATTATTCTGCATATTCCACACGATTTCGACCTCTTCCCTTGGCCCGGTACAACGCTTCGTCAGCCGTGTTTATGAAGGCGGTTAAGGACATTTGGCCATCATAAACGGCGACGCCAAGACTGGCGGAAATTGGGACTAACATACCTGATATATTAGCTTCTCGTTGACAAATAGACAGTCTGATCCGCTCAAATACCAGCTTATTTGAGATATCTTTATTGGCCGGGACAACAATTAAAAATTCTTCCCCCCCATACCGCCCGACGGCGTCATATTTTCTGATACCGGTCTGAATTCTACGGCTTACTTCACGCAGAACACCGTCACCCACGACATGGCCGCAACTGTCGTTGACTTTTTTGAAAAAGTCAATATCGAGCAAGGCAACGGCCAGGGGATCACGAACACGTTTGGCCCGGGAAAGCTCTGCCGTCAACCTCTCCAATATCGCGCCTCGATTCAATAGTCCGGTCAGCGGATCATGGGTGGCCGTGTATCGGAGTATTTCCTCCACTCGATGCCGTTCCGTGATGTCATTAAATATGACTTGCAGCACTGACCCGAGATCAAAAACAATGTTGGCCAGCGATATCTCCATGGGAAATTTTTGTCCGCCATTCTTGAGACCGGTCGTTTTGATCACCACCGCCGGACTCCCGACCTCAACAACACACATCGAACTTTTGACCTTGGAGTAATCATCAGGAACGATGAATTCACTCAAAGATAGACCTTTCATGGCTGCCGGGCTGTCATACTGAAACAACGCGGCCAGGGCTCGATTACTCAATAGCAGCCGGTCCTGCCGAAAAATGGCGATGGGGTTGATGTTCTCTTCGATTAAAGTGCGATATCTTTTCTCGGAATGCCGCAAACGGTCTTCGGTCCTCTTCCGGGAAATAGCCGACCCGATCATATCAGCGCCGGATCTAAGTAATCTGGTATCCTCCTCCCGCCATTCTCTAAGCCGGGTGCATTCGTTAAAGGCAATAAACCCGTAAAACTTATTATCGACAAAGATTGGGATGACCAGCAAGGAGATGATATCCAACATGGCCAGTTGCTTCCGCTCGGTCTCGGGCATCTGGTCCACCGGACCGGCGATGATTTCTCCGTGGCTCAAAATTTTCCGCCACCGGTCGAAGCCGGCCTCGTAGGAGAGGACATCCGGCTGCAAAGCCATTCTCCTGATATCAATCCGTCCGGAAAAGACCTCATGGATTCGCTTCATGGCCAGGTGCCCGTCCGCGTCCTCGACATTTTCACATAAATATACCCGGTCTGTCCCCGA
>JADFYC010000296.1 GCA_015233295.1 Deltaproteobacteria bacterium
CGACTTCAAGATTACCGTCGGCGCCGATGGTGTCTCCCAGCTTACCAATGTCCAGACGGCGATGGCCGGGATTAGGGACGCGGCCGGGAATATCCCGCCTGTAACCTTGAGCATGAATTCCGACCAGATTGATAAAGCCAGTGCAAATCTTAAAACACTGACTGATGCAATTACCAACGATGAGCAGTCAGGCTCACTCGATGCGATGATTGGGGCAGACCTGGATTCCGCTGACTTTGAAAAAGTCGGGTCCGAAGTAAAATCCAAAACTGAGGCTATGGGCAAGGATCCGGTGAAGATTAAAGTTGATGGGGATACTGCCGGTTTGGATGAATCAAAAACCAAAGTAGACGGTTTTGTGGATGGCGTGAAGAAGGCTGATCCTGTCCTGACTCTGCTTTTTAAGGGCAAAGGAAGTGATGAGGCAGACCTGACGGACAAAATTCAGGAACTGACGCAAAAATTGGAGGAGTTCACGTCCAATCTGGGCGGGGATGATGCCACGTTGACAATTTCTTTTGAAGATCAGGAAGGTAAACCTTTAACTGAGGCCATTAAGGAAATCACTGATGCAGTAAAGAAGCTGGCCGACGATCTGGAGTCGGAGCCACTCTCTATCACGGTGGATGATGAAGACGCCAGGCAATCAGTGGATGATTTGAAGGCTGCCCTGGATAAACTGGAGGATAAGACGGTTACCACCACGGAAGAGGTAAAGGGTAAGGAGGACCTGGACACTCTTCTGGAGGCAATTAAGAGCGCTGTCGACAAGACCATCAAAGTGGTGGCCAATGTGATCGGGAAGGATGCCGTAGACGCCCTAAAAGCTTCAATCGACGCCCTGCAAGACAAAACGGTCACCGTCACGGTCAAAAAAGTAGGAGATGCCGGCGGGGATACCTCTGGTGACTCTTCTGGTGACTCAGGCGGTGAAGGTGGCGACGGGGGCGGCGGAGATGGAGGTGGTGGTGGCGATCAATTAGGCGGCCTGATCGAGCGGTTCGCTCGTGGCGGTTGGTCCCGGATTACCGGTCGGAAAGTTCCCGGCATCGGTCAAGGGGACACCGTCAAGGCACTTCTGGAGCCGGGAGAGTATGTGGTCAACTCACGGGCGGTCCGGGCAATTGGTGTGGACTACCTGGAGATGTTAAACAAGATGATGTATCCAAGATTCGCCCTGGGCGGTACTGTCCCGTCTTTCGGTGGTGACATGGCGGACATATTTCAAAATATCCCGACAGGGAAGTCACCGTGGGACGTGCTTGACGAATACGCTAAAAGAATAGAAGACGAAGAGCGGAAACGCAGGGAAGAAGAGGAGAGAAAACAGAAAGAAGAGGAAGAGCGCCGAAAGCTGCAGGAAGATCGGGCCAAAAGTAAATATTTTACCATGTTTTCCAGTGACCCCGCTGACTTCTACGATGGTGGTGGTCCTGCTGATGATAACGTCAAGAAGCAAGAAGCCACCAGCAAGGATCAATGGTATAAAAATACGCCAGACAAAGTTGCGGACAAAAAAGCGGTAGATGCAAAGGCACAAGCAGACAACCTGAAGTCCTTGGAGAAGAACCCATTCGCTGACGTAGCCGATCAGCTTACAAAGGGCAAGGGCTATCTGGCAGAGTTCACCAAGATCATGGCGGCAATCGGGTTCGGGGGATCGCTTGAAGACCTGCTGCGGACATATCAATTGACCCGTTTAATACCGGCGTTGAATTGGGCCGATACCTGGATTAGTCACCAATCGGCGGATTTGCAAAAATATTTCAGAGGATACCAGGAAGGTGGAGTAATTCCAGCATTTGCAACTGGTGGTTTTGTGCCGGACATGGGCCGGGAGGCGGTACCAGGTATCTCGATTTCGTCTATGATCGGACCTATCGCGGCCGCAATCGGCAATGGAGCTTATCCCAGGTTCGCTACCGGTGGGATGATTCCGGATCCGGAAATGGGGTCTTCGAGAAATCTTGGGACACTTCAGCTTTCCATTGGCAGCAGCCAGGTGGACCTGCCGGTGAATTCCGACCAGGTGGAACAGCTGTATGCAGCGATAGAACGAGAAAAGCGCCGGAGACCGAATAGATGATTAGCCTCGGCGGAGTAACCCTGCCGGATTTATTTTGGGACGATGTGTCATGGACCGGAGTCGACACCCGAAAATCCGTGTCTTTGGCCGGCACCCCCATCGTCTGGGCGCAATCGGTGGGTTCCACCGGCCAGCCGATCGATTTGGTCGGCGGCCCGGATCAGGGCTGGATAGATCGGGACACCCTCAAAACCCTCCAGCGGTTGGCCTCGGTACCGAATGCGACTTATCTTTTAACCTATGAAAATATATCATTTATTGTCAGGTTCCGAACGGAGGAGCCTCCGACAATTTCAGCCAAACCGATCGTTTCCCGGCCAAATATGGACGGGGCTGATTGGTATAGTGATGTGCTTATCAAGCTGGCCAGAGTTAACTAACGCGAGGTGATTCATGACGGTAGCCATCGGAGATATGACGTTTTTCTTACCTGCCGCGGTGCGTGACGATCCACTTAACGGCGGCTGTAAAAGCAACGCGGTGGTCCTCCCATCGGTCCGGAATAGTTTGCGGCCCAGGGTGACCAATGCCGAGAGGACATCAGGTGTAACTCGGGCCCGGAAGGTCTTCCTCTGCAACCGCAACGGAACTGACGAGGCGATGAATGGGGCCATGGTCTACCTGGAGGCCGGTCCGAACGGTGGAGATTTGGTTTGCTTCGGACTGGGCACCCAGACCGATACCCAGGCTGAATGGGCAGGCCGGCCGATCGTCTGGCTATCCGGCGGCCCACTTTCTGACACCCGGCAGGTAGGCGATACCGAGTTGCATATGTTGTGCAAAACCGGCGATCCGGAGTTCCCGCCTTTTGGCCACTTATATTTGACCAATAAATTCCAACAGGGCCCAGTGGCCGCCAACGTCCGCCCGGGTGATAGCGTCAACCTGGTCAATACCACCTGGGAAAAGGTCGCCCAGACCGACAACATTAACTATCCTTATGGCCTTTACCTGGGCAGCGGTCTGATCATGACCTATCACGGCGCGGCCCATGAGGAATGGCTACAGCTCACGGAAGACCATATCACCGGCCAGGTTCTGGGGACAGGCGACGGAGAGAATAAGACCCCGACGTTAACTACGATTACCACCAATGGTTGGGGCTTCTGTTTTCAGTACATTGAGGCGATTGGCGGGTGCGCCAGGATCACGACCAGATGCGGCGGTACTGACCGCACAGTCATCATCGATGCCCATGGTAACTGCACAGGTTATTGTACGGCCGGTAAAATCCTGGCCGGCTCCGAGTGGGAAACTCCCCTTACCTGGATTACTGCCCCGGACAATGGAGAAAATATTCTGGCTGAATTCTGGCTGAATAGCTACGTCAAGAACGGGTCGACTTACGTTTTTAAGCTGGCGACTCCCATTGCCCATGATTACCCGGACCCGGCCATCACGTTTGCCTCCGGCGTGGTGTCCATGCCGGAGGTCAAACCGGGATATGGCGACGACTATAAAACATCCATCAGCGGCAGTTATGACTTGAGCGCTCCCGGGAATTTGGTCTTACACAACGCCGGGGCGGAATATGACGTCTGGACGCTGACCGTCAATTCCGGCGGGACCCCCTACACCTGCCTCGGCCGGGGGAATGGCCACGCGGGTACCGACCATATCGGAACAGGCGCCACCTTTACTCCGATCAACCCCAACACCGGTGTTCCCTATTTTGAATTAGCCTCGACCGCCTTGTCCGGATCCTGGGCGGCCGGAGATACCCTGGTGTTCACCACGCGGCCGGCGGCTATCCCCATCTGGTTCAAACAGGTGGTTCCGCCCGGTTGCAATGCCGAGTCAAATGATATTTTCCGACTGGGCGCCTACTGGGAGTAACTCTAAACGTTAAGAAAAGACCTTAGACTTGATATGAGGCAAATCCACCGAGGCAGGGACGTCTGCCCCGCCAAAAATACGGATTCTTTTTCTACAGGACTATAATGGATTTAGTAGAGTTTTCGCTAACAGAATATTCTGTCATGGCCGCGGTTGGCCGGGAATGCCGGATGGGCCTCAAGAATATCGAGGATGGCCTGCAGGACGGCATGGACTCGTTAGGTAAGGTCCCGGCGCAGGCGATCACGTGCAAGTTGTTCTCGACTCTATTTCCGGAGCCGGCCGGCATTCTTCTGGCCTGGGAGTCCGGAAACTATCGGGTCAAGATCACCCCGGCGGCGAACTCATCTCTCCAACCGGGTGATCGGTTATTCCTCGAAGGGTGCCCGGATGTTCCTGTATTGGAAGTCGCCTCAAAAGACGGGTCCTGCATTCTCTCTGAATTACCGGCTATGAGCGCATTGCTGGAAGCAGCCTGGATGACGGTGTACGGCATACCGGGCGATTAATTACAGGGGAACGGAATGATAGCCGGATTTACATTTCGTCAGGTAATCGCTTCCGGGATGTCTGTCTTAGTCTCCGGGGCTATACCCGTTTCCGCATCTTTCCTGGTGACGTCGCAGATATGTGAGCCCGTCACCGGTGGTGTGCAGTGGCTGTCCGTCATGTCCGGCGTGGCTGCCCACGGCGCCTGGATCGAAAGCCACGAGATCGCTTCCGTAGATCGGCAACAAATGGGTGTGCTGGTCCGGTCAGAGATCGGCGAAGTCGGCCAGGTGTTTCTCAGTGTGGCCGCGTCCACCTTTGATCAGCCGGAAGTGTCCGGAGCCGCCCTTATCTGTCCCATGGCCACCTACGATATTCGGTTGGACGGGAAGTCAATCAAGAATCTCGTCCCTGGGGCTTCACTAAAATGCTCTCTTGATTCGGTGCACAATTCCTTCGATCTGACTTCGAC
>JADFYC010000297.1:0-381 GCA_015233295.1 Deltaproteobacteria bacterium
CAGACCCGCCGCGCCCTTTCTCACGGTTAAAACCCCGACTCCGGTGACCACGCCCCAAGTGACCCGGCATCCCCAGGCCACTCCCAGTCCGGTTCCTTCACCTCCCGCGCCCGGACATCCCACGCCCGCATCCCATCAGGTCTTGACTCCGACAGTCGCTACGCCCCCAACTCCGTTGCCGCAGATTGTCCCCACCCTCCCGTCCCGAGAGCCCGAGAGAACTGAAGAGCCGCCGTCAAAACGACCAAAGGTGGCTATTATTATAGATGATATGGGGTATCATTACGAGCTGGACAAGAAACTCTTGGCCCTCGACCCGGCTTTAACTTTTTCTATTCTACCGTTCAGCCCACACAGCAAACAGGTGGCCAGTGAAGCCCG
>JADFYC010000297.1:508-4854 GCA_015233295.1 Deltaproteobacteria bacterium
TGGGACTGGCTTTAGATGACGTTCCTTTCGTGGTGGGCGTCAACAACCATATGGGATCGGCCTTCACGGCCAATCCAGCCAAATTGGAACCCGTTTTGACCGAGATAAAAAAGAGAAATCTCTACTTTGTGGACAGCCAGACTTCGGACAAAAGCGTGGCCTTCGCTCTATCACGCCGGCTCGGCGTCAGAACCGCCAGGCGGGCTGTCTTCTTAGACAACCTGCAGGATCATAAAGCCATTGTGGCCAGTCTTCACCAGTTAGTCCACCTGGCTGAAACCGGGGGAGAGGCCCTGGCTATCTGTCATCCTCACCCAGAGACCTATCTGGCTTTGAAAGAACAATTGCCTCTGCTCAAAGCTAAGGTGGTTCTGGAGCGAGCCTCCCATATGGTCAGGTGACTCAGGTTGCTCGTTACATGTTGCTTGTTTAAAACGACCTCTCTTGCACACCGTAGCCACCTCGGGAAATATCCGTTGACCCAATGTGTTTTCACTATTTTAACAGCAGATTACGCGACAAGCCAAAAGAACGTGACCGACAATGAGGAACGAGGAACCAGAAACAAGTAACCAGCAACCAGGAGATTGAGATGGACCCAGCCATGGCAGCTAAGATAAAGCAGGCGGTGGTCAATAATTTTGAGCAAAGCCCGGATACTTACCAGGCTTTCGAGGAGGAGTTCGGGTTCTTTGACGCCTTAACCACCGAGTTAATCCGACCCATGTCTCTGCCGGGCAAGGCCAGGGTTTTGGACGTCGGCTGCGGTTCCGGAGCCTCGATTGAACCATTGCTTCGGGCATTTCCCGATGGGCAAATTTGGGGCTTAGATATTTCTCCGGCTATGCTGAAGAAGGCCCAGGATAGGTACATAGACGAAGATCGAGTTAAGTTGATCTTAGGCGACGCCGCCCAGTTGACCAAGTATGTTGATACCGGTTTCGACGCTGTTTTATACACTGCTTCCATTTTCCTGATCCCTGACTACTTGCTGTCATTGGAGGAGGCCCATAGCCTGCTGAAGGACGGAGGGGTGGCCGCAGCCACCTTTATCGATGGCATTTATGATCAATCCGACCGGAACGCCCTGGCCCAGGCTGACGAGTCCGCCCAGACCGGAATTAATTTTAAAAAAGCCGTTGTCTCGGATGAATTGAAAGCCGCCATGAAGGCTCGGTTCACCCTATTCGAAATGCGAACGGTCGATTTCACCTGTTCCGTGTCCATGTTGAAGGCTTTCTATTCCATCCCGGCCCAATCAGCCGGATTGTACCCCAAACTGGATTACCCGACCCGCCTGGCCATGATCAATCGGATATTTTCTTTGCTGTCCGGTGAAGGGCTGGCTTTCAGATGGCACATTCTGGCTGGTCTGAAATGATTAAGGCCGTTTCCTTCTTGCATTTAACCAATGAAATGATACATTAATTGGCCTTGACACACGAGGCGGATTGTGTTCGATTGCTTCAGCTTGCATATGCATCCAAGGGGCAAGGTCTGCCTGCCCTCCTCGCCAAAGCCTTTTGGGGGAAACTGTAAACATGGTCCAGAAGATCATCCAAATCCCCCGCATCAACGATGAACCGCGGGATATTGCTACGCTCTTCGAAATCTGGAGCCAGGTGAACGGCTGCCACCAAAATGTGCGCTTTGATTTTTCCCAGTGTGATTTCCTTCGCCCCAACGCGGTGGCCTTTCTCGGCGGACTGGCGCGGCTCATCGAATCACGCAGGGGAAAAGTGGTGTTTGACTGGGACACCCTGCGTAACAAGGCCGTTAAAAACAACCTTCGCCAGAATGGCTTTGCCGGACAATTTGGTTATCCGTCCTCCGGTTGGGAGGGCAACTCGATTCCATATCGCGAAGACAGGACACTGGATATGAACGGCATCATGGATTACCTGACCTTTAACTGGATCGGCAAAGGCTGGGTTCATGTCAGTGAAAGGCTCAGGGATGCTATAGCAGGTCGAATGTGGGAAATCTACAACAACGCCTTCGAGCATAGCGGTTCAAAAATTGGTGTGTTTACCTGCGGTCAGCATTTCTGGCAGCAAAATGATCTGATCCTGTCCGTGATCGATTTTGGCCGGGGCATTCCGACAAACGTCAGAACATTCTTGCGCCAATACGCAGATGAAGCCCTGGTATCTAAATTATCAGGAGCGGCTTGTCTGAAATGGGCCTTCGAACGGGGCAACAGTACCTGCATGGGCGTGATTGCCCGTGGTCTTGGTTTAGACCTGCTCAAAGAATTTGTCCGCATCAACCAAGGCAGGCTTGAAGTCTACAGTAATGAAGGCTACGCGATTATCGATGCCGGCGGCGAACAGTACGTAAATAGGGACATCTCGTTCGAGGGCACGCTGGTGCATATCACTTTGCGCTGCGACGAAAAGCTGTATCATTTTAAAGACGAAGCGAAGCCGCCTTATTAACGAGGAGAACCGGGCATGAGACTATCCATCAAAGACAAGATCGGTCAGCGCTGTATCATCAAGGATGACGGGCAAAAGATATACGACGCCATTATCGAATCGCTTAAGCAGGGCGAAACGGTCACGCTGGATTTCGACGGAGTGACCCAGTTCGCCTCGCCTTTTTTTAACTATGCCATCGGCCAGTTGCTTAAGGACATCAACGAGGTCGATCTGCGCCACCTGCTCCAACTCGAAAACCTGAACGAGACCGGCAAGCTTGTCGTTGAGCGGGTCATAGAAAATGCGGCTCAATATCATGGTGATAAGGACTATCGCAAGATCGTGGACGACATCCTGGAACAGCAATCCAGGGAGTCAGGCTAATGGCCATCAACTACACCATTCAGGCAGATATCGTCGACATCACCAGCGACACCCCGAAAGCCGAGGATGTTTTTCTCGTGGACACCAACGTTTGGTACTGGATAACGTATACACGGGCCAGCCAAAGTACCAGGCCACCCCTAGCGTATCAGACAACAAGTTATCCAGCCTACTATAACTCTGCCCTGGCAGCCGACTCTAAAATTCTCCAGTCGGGTCTTTCGCTTGCTGAATTGGCCCATCTCATCGAAAAAACCGAGTACGAAATATTTGCCGGAGCTAACCTAACCTACTTTCGAGATCCCAATCGGTTTGACAAAAGATACCGGCATTCTTTTCCTGTTGAACGCTCTCGGGTCGTGGCTGAAATTAAGGCGGCCTGGCGCCTTGTCAAAGAACATGCAGCTCTGCCCATAACCATCGACGCCCAGGCCACTGAGGCCACCCTGAACCGTTTACAAACTGAGAAAGTTGACGGCTACGACCTCTTTATTCTTGAATCAATGAAGAGCCATGGGTTGTCCCAGGTGATTACCGACGACGGTGATTTTGCCTCAGTCCCCGATATTCAGGTGTTTACTGCCAACCAGAATGTCATTACGACCGCACGAAGCCAGGGCAAATTGCTTACAAGATGAACATCGGCTGGCTCTTAACGATGATGCGACCCTATAATTGGAGCCGCAAAAAGTCAAATCAGTCAAATTTATCAATAGTTATCAGAATATGTTTGACATTTGAACGGTGATCTAATAGGGTCCCCGCACTGTATAAAGCGATTATGTTTCCGGCTCATCCAAAAAAAATCAACAGGTGATAAAAAGTTCTTGACACCGGGCGGCAAAAATATAAATATACAAAATTCGGTGCCGGAAGCTTGGCGTGAATTCATGACACTGGCTTTAGACCAGGCCGAACGAGCTGCTGAAATTGGTGAAGTCCCGGTGGGTGCAGTGCTCATTGACGATCAGGGCGGCATTCTGGCCGCAGATCATAATCGGAGTGTCACCCGTCACGACCCCACGGCCCATGCCGAACTACTGGTCATTAGGGCCGCCTGTCTGAAGCTGGGAAATTATCGGTTGCCTCCGTGCACGCTTTTTGTTACATTGGAGCCATGCAGCATGTGTCTGGGGGCGATGATTTGGGCTCGTCTGACCCGATTGGTCTTCGGCGCCTTTGATCCCAAGTGCGGTTGCGCTGGCTCCGTGTTTAATCTGGCTGAGGAGAAAAGCTTTAATCACACCATTGAAGTGACCGGCGGATTAATGAAAGAGGCGTCCATAAACTTGTTAAGGACTTTTTTCGGTTCCCGGAGAGCAAAGCAACTCCGATTACCTGAACAGCCGGACATTATCAGGCATCATTTTGAATAACTCCTGCGGAGAGGTACCGAAGTGGTCGCAACGGGGTCGACTCGAAATCGACTTGTCCTGTTAATAGCCGGGCACGTGGGTTCGAATCCCACCCTCTCCGCCGAGTAAAACTTGGCGGGATTATTTGGTATTTCACTAATTGGACATCTTATTATCTTGCCAAAGT
>JADFYC010000298.1 GCA_015233295.1 Deltaproteobacteria bacterium
GTTCGCTGTCTTCCCCCATGGTCCTGATGGCGTTTGGGTATACAATTTCCGGGGCTATCCTTGGAATGGACAATTCTATTTCCTGTTCCCCGGCGGTCAGCCGGACAAGTGAGGCAGAGCCGGGAGGCGGGAGAGAGGTTGCCCCCCAGGCTCTGCGCCGTCTCATCCGTTTACTTCTTCTTCAAATCTTGTTTTGACACATTCATTATCTTAAGAGCGATCCGCTCGGTCCCTTTGACGTCGTAGGATATCCTAAGCACATCCCCTTTTACGGGCGGAATGCCAATCAAAGCCGTTGCAATGTTATAGGTGGAATTCTTCCCTGTCGGATGGCCGTAAGGCTTATCTTTGGTGAAGTTGAGATCATATTCCTCAATGGTCAGAGTTTTGTCCTTGTCATTGACGCTGATGCAGTTTCCCTGGCTGACTTCAGCAGCCCAGGCCGGACCAAAACAAAAGACCAGAAAAAGTAGGGTGACACACCAAAAAACCGGATTTTTCTTCATTGTGATATTTCCTCCTTAATTCTGAAAAGCCGCGGCGGCGCGTTCCCGTTCTTTTTTATCCCGAAGTTCCGCAGCCGCACCCTTAAACATGATGGAGATGATATAGACGCAGATGGCCGAGATAGCGCCCAAGATAACCACTGCGGCGGCCACGTCGAAGCCATACTGTTTTAAGATGATGGAGGCCATACAGGCCACCACGGCGCACCCGAAACCAATCCGGATACCATAGCCCTTGGCGTATTTAGTCGCCACTGTGCCGATCTGAGCCCCGATGGCGGCGCCGGTCAGCATGACGAAAACGGCCACCAGTTCAATCCGGCCTTTCAGGGTGTAGGTAAAGGCGCCGTAAAGTCCGGAGATCATGACTTCAAACAGGTCGGTTCCCACGGCGATGTGGGTCGGACAGCCGATCAAGTAGACCAAAGCCGGCATGCGGAGCAAGCCACCGCCGATTCCGAGGAAGCCGGCCAGGATGCCGGTGATGAAGCTGACACCGATGGGCAACCAGGCCGAACAGGTGAAACCGGCCGTCTTAAAATGAATCATCGGCGGGAGATTGATCTTGTGTAAAGTTTTGTACCAGGTAATCCCTTCCGCGCCCTTCTCACCATCGATCCGGCCGGCTTTCTTGGACTGGACGGCTTTATAGTAGTCATAGAAGACCATGAAGGAGATCAGGGCCAGGAAGCCGACGTAGACCCACCGGACTATCGGACCGACCTTGCCGAGGCGCTCCAACCACATGATCATTTGCGCCCCGATCTCGATCCCGAACATGGTTCCGAAGAGCATGACAAAGCCCAGCTTGTAATCCACGTTGCCGAACTTGGAATGCCGCATGGTGGACACCATGGACTTGCCGGCGATATGGGCAATATCGGTGCCAATGGCAAAGGCCATGGGGAAGCCCAAGATGTTCAGACCCGGCGTCACCATCCAGGCCCCGCCCATGCCGAAGAAGCCGCCGATGGTCCCTACGGAAAAACCGATTAATACCAGACCTGGCCAGAATATTTCCACGCCCGCAATGGGCATGTGTAAATACCAAAACGAGTGTTCCATTGTTTACTCCTCCTTCGATTCAGGTATCTTTTAATGCTCAATAATCTTGCGGGATTTGAGATCAAGACCGGTCCGGGACATAATAATGTCCATCGTAAAACCCAAAAACACGCCGTACCCGGCTGTGAGCACCACGGCCCAGACGGCAAACAGCCACATGTTGGTGTTATACAGGTCGGCAAAGTACTTTCCAATGTCGCTTGTCACTCTACGGGTGTCGGCCACAACCACCAGCATGGCCGCTTTCTCTCCCGCCGCCCATACCGCCGCCGGGACAAGCACGGAGATGACGGAGCAAAAAGCTAGTATCCTACGAAACAAAGCTCTCATGAATCATTACCTCCCTTAAAGGTTTTACCTGATCAAAAAGTGTTACTCCTGGTTTTCTTTTCTTCTTATGTTTATTTTCTTCTTATGTTTAATCGATAACCTTCACGTAGGCATCGATTAAGGAACCTGATCCGGCCGGCAAAAAATCTCGCCAGTTGCCGGCTATTAAAGCAAAGGCCATGCCAGTGATCCTGGCGAGATCCGGCGTCATTTTGTAATAGCTTGAATATCAATCATTTTTTACACAAAACACGAACATGTTCCAGGTCGGCTACCGGGCTTGACCGCCTCTCAGCGGGTTGGCGAGATATCTCGTTTTGATCGGAATGGCCGTTGGCGAGATTCGGCATCCCGCATCATAAGTCGCTTCATAAGCCGCCGGTCTTTACATCATGTAAACAAACCTGACATATGTGTTGCGGTTGGTGGGATCATCAGGCCGCGGGATGATTGATTCATAGCCCTTAATTCAATCAATTGCCGTTAAGACCAACAGCGCCGATATGGCATGACCTTTGCTATATTTATAGTTTTTATCAAAAAAAAGTTTCCCATCCTTCAGGAGGCAGAAGAAAGCATGTTGCGTCTCGTCCGGTACCTTGATGATGCCTTTAAACTGGCCTGGTTCGATCTGGCCAACATCCGGTCGTTCCACATCAGAACTAAGTTGCTCATGGGACTTATTCCATCAACTATCTTGATCTTGATCGCCACCGGGTACGTCACCAACTGGTACTCCAAACAGTTTCTGAACGAGGCCGTGGAGAGAAGCGTCCGCATCCAGGCCCTGGCCGTGGCCCATGAAGTCAGCGGGTTCCTGAACCTATGCCAAGAGGACTTGCTCGAGTTGGCTCAATTACCTGTTTCTGCAATTTCTCTAGAGCAGTTCTGGGCCGTACACCAACGCATGCGCGGTTGGAGTTATACAGAAGTCGCCTTTATCTCTCCTAACGCTGATAACTCCATCTTCTTGGCCGGTATTGACGAAAAACTGGTCCAGGTAGCGCGATCCGAGGTCTCCTTTGTCCGTCCTTCTCCTTCGGCCGTTTTGGAGGAGCTGCAAAAACTGGGGAAGGAGGAGGTGTTAATCTCTCCCATCGTCGAGGGGATCTATCCCCTGCCCTCAGGAAAACTGTTAGGCCGGAACACGGTCCGCAAAATCATTAGATTCGCAGTGATGTTGTGGAAACCAGACGGCCATCCCGAGGGGGCCTTATTGCTGGGCGTGGATGCACACCGAGTCCGGGATATCCTATCCTTATACAATTCGCCCCAGTCCCCCATTTTTGCCTATGTCAGAAGCCCGGAAGTCAGGTATTGCTACATGTTCGATAAGGACGGCTGGATTTTATTTCAGTCCGAGGAACTAGATGACAATCCAAGGGAACTGTCGTCCGAGACGGCCAGAACAGGTTTTTCCGGAGTTTTTGGCAAACCCGGTCTGGAAAGGGCCTTCAAGCCTGACATCAAGCATAATGAATATTGGCAAATGATCGGCAGCCTGCAATCAGGGAAACCCGGCTTGATAACCATCCAGTCTGACGATTCCGGCTTCTCTACTGGAGCTTACCTGGTCAATATCGGTTACGCTTCCATCCGGTTTAAAGCCGGGCCGGACCGCAAGGCCGATAACTACGCCGGGGTGGCCTTTGTTGACCGGAGCAGACTGGGGTTGTGGGCCGGATACCGGCAGGTGGATGTCATCTTCGTCGTCAGCCTGTTTACGATGATCATGATTGCCTTTGTTATTTATGTTCGCAGCCGGGTGATCACCCGTCCTATATTTGATCTGGCCGCGGCGGTGAATCGTATTCAGGAGACCGGAGAGCTCAAAGAAATCGAACTGCCTAATCATGACTTTGAGACCAGCTTTCTCCGATTTTCCATCAATAACATGATCAATACCATTAAGAACCAACTCGAAGAGATCCGTCTCAAAGATGTCAGCATCCAGGAGGTAGCTCAAAGAAGACCGGCAATTTTGGAGGAAGACCGGCCGCCGGCCAACACTTTATTATTAGCCCACGATGTCGGTGATATTATAGGCTCCGGACCGGTGATCGAATCCCTCAAGGTGGAGATACTCAAAGCTGCGTCGGTGGATGCGGACGTCTTGATTATCGGAGAAACGGGGACGGGTAAGCAACTCACCGCCGAGGCGGTTCACAAATACAGCGCCAGAGCGGTTAAGGCCTTTATTTCCATCAATTGCGGTGCATTAGATGAGAATCTGCTGTTGGACTCCTTGTTTGGTCACACCAAAGGGGCATTTACCGAGGCCAAGACCGACCGCAAAGGGGCTTTTTTAGCCGCCCAGGGCGGAACTCTGTTTCTGGATGAAATCGGGACCGCCTCTTCCAAAGTCCAGCAGGCCCTGCTGCGAACTTTGTCTATCCGAAAAGTCACCCCCTTGGGCAGCGACCGCGAATTCGATGTGGATGTCCGCGTCATTACCGCGACCAATGAGGAACTCAAAGAATTGGTTGACAAAGGACGTTTCCGGGAAGACCTCTATTATCGGCTTAACGTCATTACCATCCGGACTCCGGCCTTAAGGGATCACAAAGAGAATATTCCCACCCTGGCCAATCATTTTCTCAAGCAGGCCTCCATCCGAATGGAAAAGGAATTTGTCGCTTTAACCCAGGGCGCCCTAGAAAAACTGTTGACTCACAATTGGCCTGGCAATGTAAGGGAATTAAAGAACTGTATTATTCGGGCCGTGGCCATGGTCGAAGGGCAACTGATCTATATTAACGATATCCGGCTGGAGGAGGAAAGGACTCTCCCGGTAGTGGAGCTGTCTCATACACCGGCAGAAGTATTGGTGTCTAATCCCGCGGCCGAAGAAAAACCTTTTATTCCACCCGACCTCGATCTAAATGAAAGGCAAAAAAAGGCTTTTTTTATTTTCTTCGAGAAGGGAGAGGTTACCCGGATGGA
>JADFYC010000299.1 GCA_015233295.1 Deltaproteobacteria bacterium
GATTAATGCCTTGCTTCCAGTGGCGCAGATGGGGGGCGATTTGGTCAAGGGCCGTCTGATCATGACTAACGGCGTTCCGGGGCCGGTGGCCGGGGCCAGCGTGGTGGTTGAACTGACCATTGCGGCCGTAACCCAACTCGTTTTTACCATTATGGGCATCACCTTGCTACTGGAAACCGGACACCGTCAAATCATCATCGCCGCGGTGATCGGCCTGATGGTTATGTCAGTGTTAATTATGGGGTTCTGCCTGGCCCAGCGTTATGGCATATTCGGGGGAATGGTCAAGGTCATGGTCCGCTTCGGAGGCAGCCGAGACTGGAGTTCCCTGGTGGGAGGGTCCGAAGCCCTGGACCAGGCCATCTGGTATCTATACCGACGTCGGATACAATTACTGCAGTCGAGTTTATGGCGGCTGGCCGGTTGGGTTTTGGGGGCGGGGGAGGTCTGGTTGGCCCTCCATTTTCTTGGAGCCAAGGTCGGTTTTGCCAATGCCCTGATGTTGGAGAGCCTAGGCCAGGCCGTTCGAGGCGCGGCCTTCCTGGTTCCCGGGGCGCTGGGTATCCAGGAGGGCGGCTTCCTGGTTCTCGGCGCCTCGCTGGGATTAAGTCCAGACGTGTCCCTGGCCTTGTCCCTGACCAAACGGGTCCGCGAGCTCCTGCTGGGTCTTCCCGGCCTGGTCGCCTGGCAAATCGCCGAGGGAAAGAACCTGTTCCGTCGCCGATAACCCTACTTTTCGTTATACTTCCTCAATTACCTTTTAATTTGGCTTAGATGAAAGGGGGTGACGGCGTCGGAACTCTATGTTAAGAAAGGAGGTGGAAATAATTGAGTTGAATACTAAGGCAAAATAATCTACATGTAATTATACCTGACACGCCTGTAATTGACGCTTCCAAGCACACCCGTCGCCGGCTGCTGTTACTGTTTACTTTTTAAGGACAACCAACAGCATGCAACGAGTAACCAGCAACCACGTCAGCTTTAAAAGAGATAATTGTGACCGTTCACAGGATAATCCACTCACACCAATTTTAGGAGGAGCGTTCCCCATGGCAAAATCAAGTTGGATGATTAAATTCGTTGTCGTTGGCCTGTGTATCGTCTTTAGTTCATCGGCGGCCTTGGCCCAAGCCCCAAATATTGCGCAACTTTCAACGAAATTGGCGGCCGAATCCGAGGCATATTGCGTGGCTACGGCAGCCAAAGAAAAGCTCACGCCACAACTGATTATGGACAAGGTCGGTCAGGCGTGCACCCTTGTAGAGAAAGAGGGCAGCCCGGCGTTTACAAAATTCCTCGGCAAAGACAGCCCCTTCATATTCGGCGGGACATATATTTGGATTCATGACTTGGATGGGAACATGATCCTCCACCCGATTAAGCCGGCCATGATCGGGAAACCGTTGATCAATCTAAAGGACAAAAACGGTAAGTTGTTTTTTACCACTATGAACAAGCTAGCTGAAGAGAAAGGATCGGGTTGGGTCTCTTACATATGGGAACGTCCTGGAAAAAAAGGAGAGTTTGGGTTAAAGTCTTCTTTTGTCAAAAAATGCAAGACACCTGACGGAAAGGTGTTAGTCTTAGGGTGTGGCGAGTTTGACCTGGAAAAGGCGCTTGCAGACATGGGCGTAAAACCGAATTAGCATCCTGCCAAAAAGTCTCATCTGCTTTAATATGGCGGATGAGACTTTCCTGAGACCGCTGGGGAGAGAACCTATGTATTTGATTAAACGAATTTTTCATTTTACAATTAAGTCTCAAATTATTGGGCTGGCTTTGATGACCACCTTCCTATTGCTGTCTGTGGTGGGTTTGGGATGGTATTATTATGTTAGTATTGAAAACTCCACCATAAAAAAGACCAAGGGGTTTCAAGTCGTCGTAGCCGTCGAAGAAGTCCGCGTAACTGAAAAACGCTTCCTGCAATTCTTCACCAAAGAGTTGTCCGAGACCTTATTTAATAATCTAAAAGAGTTGGAAATAATTATCGACCAGATGGGCTTGGAACAAGCACGGGAAATTAGATCTCTCACGGCGGAGTACCAGAAGAACTTCCAAGAAATAGTTCAACTCCGGCAACAGGAAAAGGCTCTTGAAGCAAAGATGACCGAACCGCTCAAGTCGGCTGAAAACGTTCTCTCCGAAATTCAAAAAGACGTCGAGGCTAAACAGTCTGATTTACAGATCAATGGTGAAACTCTACCACCAGAAAAGATGGAACTGCTCAATGTCGTACGAGATGGGATAGCCCTCATTTTGCGGCTGCAACTCATCCAAAATAGATTCCTGCTCGATCTAAATCCAGAAATTCTTAAACAATTCAAAAACATTTCCGAGAATGGCAACAACACCCTGGATGCCCTGGAGCAATTTGCCAAGGTGTTGAGAGATGACGCACTCCGCAAAGCTTCCGACATAGCCCGAGGGACTATTGGAGATTTCCAGAGGTTTGCCGGGCAGTCGCAACAGATGGCCACCCAAAGAAGGGATAAAATCCGTTTGCTCGATGAAGCCGGCAAGAGGGTCATCAAATCGGCTGAGGACATCTTAAAGGAAGCAGACAAAACAGTGCTGGCCACCAAGCGCACAGCCTATACGGTTATTTCCATCTTCGTGCTGGTGGGCATCATCCTGTCTTTGGCCATTTCGTTATCGCTTGTTTTCTCCGTCATCCATTCACTCAATGCCCTGAGAGCCAGTGTTGGAGATCTGGCCCAGGGAGAGGGTGATCTTAGAAAACGTGCTAAAATGACACCCATCGACTGCTCAACCATAATCCAGTGCGGGAAAAGTGATTGCCCTTCTTTCGGTAAAGAAACAGTTTGTTGGGAAGAATCCGGCTCCTATGCTCCCGTACCCGTTTGTATCCAAATAACCAGCGGGACTCTGGCCTCATGTCGGGAATGCAAAAAAGTTTACCAGAAAGTAGTTTATAACGAAATCACTGAGGTCCTAACCCTACTCAACAGTTTTATGGCCAAGCTTCAAGGGATGTTCGGCAGTGTGACCAGCGTCGTAAATACTCTTATGTCCGCCGCCGGTAGTGTTGTATCATCCGCCGACATGGTGGCCAAAGCCTCGCAAAACACCAGGGAAAAGACAAACACCGTGTCGGAGTCGGCCACAAAGATTAGCTCCAATATCACCTCTGTCGCCACCGTCATGGAGAACGTATCTAATAACGCTCGGACCGTGGCCGGCGCCGCCGAGGAGATGACTTCGACCATCACCGAGATTGCCCAGAACGCCGAAAGAACCCGGACCACCATTGATAAAGCGGCACACCAGTCAAGTATCGCGTCTGGTGAGGTGAGCAAACTGGGGAATGCCGCCAAAGAAATCGATCAGGTCACGGTGGCAATCGACGACATATCCGAACAAGTCAAGTTGTTGGCTTTGAATGCCACTATTGAAGCTGCTCGCGCCGGTGAAGCCGGCAAAGGGTTCGCGGTCGTGGCCCATGAAATAAAAGAACTCGCCAGACAGGCATCAAAGGCCACAGAAGATATTCGGAAGGAGATTGAAGGAATCCAACTGCTGACAAAAGGGGCTGTCGACCAAATGGAAACAGTCGTGGCTGCAGTCCATGAAGGAAAAGAGGCGGTGACGACGATTGCCGCGGCAGTGGAGGAACAGTCGGCGACCACGAACGAACTGGCGAATACTATTTCAGAAGTTGCCTTGGGTGTGAACACGGCCAACGAACATACGCTTAGAAGCAGCACCGAGGCCGCCGACATAGCTCGGGAGATTTCCGATGTTCATCACCTGTCCGTAGACATCGTGGAACACAGTCAGCAACTGAAAAACGATGCCGATATCCTGACTGACGTGGCGCGGAAATTACAGGATCTTGTCAAACAATTCAAAATATAGCGTCCACCGGGTAAATCGCCGAGACGGCGAGGTACACGCCAGCTTAACGGAGCCACCGGCCACAGGCTCTAAACCTTTGTCAAGAGTTAAGTGTATTCAGGGCGGGCTGACTGCAGGTTAGTTTGTGGGGTTAAGCGGCGGGAACGTCTGCCGCGCCGGGTCTCTAATGGACCAAACTTCATGCGGCAAGCCTAAATAATCCGACTGCCCGACGCAGAGATCAACTTCTTTCGGCAACACCTGACCGTGTAAAAAAGCCTCGGCTGACCATAAGTCAACCGAGGCTTATCTTTTAGAGCTTGTTTAGCTGGTGTTTGTCAATTCTAATCAATGAGCGTGAGCATGGGCGTGACCGTTGCCGGCATTCAGCTCGTGCTCATGGGGAAAGACCGGCAGATATCGGTACGACAGTGAGAATACCAGACATCCGTAGGCCAACATCCCAAAGGAGATGGACCATTCCTGCCAGGTCGGGAAATAACTGGCGAACTTCTCAAACGGCATGACCGGCACGGCCAGGCTGACGACGGTAAAGACGAACCGGTTAATACAAATGCCGGTACAGTTCATCACCGCGGCTATGGCCAGCAGAGTCCGGTTCTTCCGAGCCTCGGCATTGGTCAAGATAAGAGCGGGAATGATGCCGAATAACCCGATTTCAACAAACAGCAGCCACATCCCGTAAGGTCCTTCACGGTAGAAACTGGCTAGGGTCAACCCCTTTGCGGGCGCCATGACGTAGCCCCAATAAAGGGTGTCGGCGATCTTGGCGACCAGGTAACTGGCCAGCAACCAGCCTGAGATCTTGGCCAGCAAGGCAATCGCTTCATCCTTAACCAATTTCTTGCCGGAAACCTTTTCGGTAATCATAGTCACCAAAATTGTCAGGCAAGGACCGGAGGCGATGGCGGACCAAATGAACAGGAAGAAAGTCCACGGCCAGATAAAGAGCCCTTC
>JADFYC010000029.1 GCA_015233295.1 Deltaproteobacteria bacterium
AAAGAAATCGCCGGCCTGGTTCGTTTAGACATCTTAGGACGGCCAATCATCCGGTCTGGCATCACTATTCCCGAAAAGGCATGGACGTCGCTTCCCCAAAGTTTGCCGGAGCCAATAATTCATGGTCCGATCTTGATCGACCGAAAGTTGTTTCTTGTCGTGAAAACGTCGATCGGTCTCGACTCCTCAAGACAGGAAGGGAGTGACGTTGTCCTTTTCAAAATCGACAAGTTGAAGCAGATTGTCCTTGATCGGACCGGACTTGGAGAAACCGGAGAGATAGTTCTGGGAATGAATCAAGGAAAACGAATGGTACCGATTTTTCCCAGGCGACTAGGGCCGGCCGGCATGGGCGAGAGTGCCGACAATGAATCTTCACTTAATCTGGCGCTGGAGAAATCATTACGACAAGAATCAGGCATATTATCCACCCTTCCTGGCGGCCTGGCTGGCCAATATCACTTTCGGTCTTTTCGGTATCTACCTGTTCATGAATATCCCCCAATAAAAGAGAGGAACGGATAAGGGCAGTTGTTCACATCTATCCTCAAATCGCTGCCGTTGGAGGGACCATCTGGGTGCCTGGGCAAGCTGGTTCTCAGTAACCTCATACCGGTAATTACACCGTTAATACACTAAAAGTTATAACGTTTTTTCAGCACACGGGCGATTTCGTATAATATGTCTTTGAAATTCTTGTTACCCCACGGAAGGGCAAAGATGGCCAGGAACGATGTTATCAAGTAAGTGATCACCCCGATGACCAGCACTGGAGGCATAAGCTGATATAGACTGATGCCGGCGGTTTTCATAGCGGTTATTTCATTATCGTGAGACAACCTCAAGAAAGCCAGGAGGACGGCCAGGAGAGTTGACATGGGCAGGGTGAAAACAAAAAAATAGGGGAGGATAGACGCGATCAAGCCTCCCACCTGCCGCAGTTGAATACCTCGGCTGAAGATCATTTCGGCCATACTCATAACCCGGCTGAGCAAGAGAACGAAAGTGAAAACCACCAGGCTGACCCAAAGTGGAGTAAGTATCTCTTTGATGATGTAAAAATGAATAGTTTTTTTCATATTGCCTCCGATCTTACCGGATTGAGGATTAATTGTAAACGGATTTTTTTGGGATCAAGGGAACATTCTGTTCTTGAATTGGGCGGCCCCGGGACGAAAAGTCTTGACACCGTAAGGTTGAAATGTTAGCTATAACTCGGCTTAGTTCTTTATGAATGGACATGAAGAAAGGGGGTGGGCGCGGTGAAGGATAGAGACACACTGAGCAACTTGAAAGGCAAGAACCCGACGAGTTCCGGCGCGGATTTAGGTGAAGATGATATATTAGATTTAATTAATACTATTGATGAATTGGGCCTGGATATAACCGACCCCCCCGCCTCCCCAGCCCCTTCCAACGGGTTTGATCAGTCCTTGATTGAAGCCGACATTGACGCAGAAATAGAACAGTTGTTTAAGGAAGATGATGAACTTCGGAGGACTTTGGACCGATCTCTGTCTTCAGAAGGGCCGCCCGATAAGATTGTAGGTGATGACGCTTTTCTCATGGATGAACCAATCGGGGACGAGGTATTAAAGCTGCATGATCTGGAGGACGATGAGATACTCCTTGGTCCCGACCAACCACCGAACTCGACGGAGAAAGATGAATCTCTGACTGACGATATTGACCTGTTATTCGGCTCTGACAATGACCTGTTTGCTACGGGTCAAGGGCAATCTGCCTTAATAATAGATGAGAACGGGAAGTCCCATTCGGAAGATGATATCCATATCCTGACCGATTTGGCCGATGATGAGATGCTGGATGATAACGACGATCGCTTTGATTTTTCTGCTGATGCGCCGGAACCGGGTGGTGATGAGATCCACGTCTTGGATGAATTAGCCGACGATGAAGTGTTGGTTGATGATGAGGAATTACTAGAACCGGACGAACCACTCGGTCTGACTGAAGAAGAAGCCGGGCAGCCGGGGGAATATCAAGATATTCTATCTGATTTTAGTGACGATGAGATTCTTTCCGCTGGTGCGGATCAGCCCACCCTGGCTGAAAAAGAGGCCGAACTCCCCTTCGATGATCTTGAAGACCTGGACGATTTGACTTCGGAAGAGGTCTTGCTCGAGGAAGAAGGGCCCTTGTCTTTCGATGAGCCGCCGGATTCCGCCGCGCATACCGAACCTTCTGTGGAAGACGATGATATATTCACTGATATTACGGATATAGGGGGGGCGACGGAGGGTGTCTACCAACCCACCCTGGCTGAAAAAGAAGCCGAAGTCGCCTCCGATGATTTTGAAGACCTGAGTCGCTCGTTAGATGAGACCTTAGCCGAGGAAGAAGAACCGCTAATCCTGGACGAGCCGCTGGACTTGACCGAACCGGAAACGGAACCATCATCGGACGATGTGGAACTTCTGGCCGGGTTGTCGGAAGATGACATGTTGGCTCAAGATGAAGAGCAACCCGCCCTGACCGAAGAAGAGGCAGGGGTGGCGCTTGATGATCTTGACGACCTGAGTCGCTCGATTTTCGATGAGACTTTAGTCGAAGAAGAGGAACCGGTCACTTTAGTGGAGAGAGAGGAAGAACTCCTGGCTGCCGAGTTTCAAACTCTGACCGAGCCGGCTGAAGGCCAGGCCATTGCCCGATATGAAGAAAAGATTGGGTCGGATATCCAAGATGACGAGTTCACGTTAGAAGGCGCTGAGCCCATTGGTGATCCGGCCGAAGAAGATGTGTTCGCTGAGGCGACTGGGCTATCGGTTTTAACCGCACTTGAAGAGGACATCGGTTCGGAAACGGCTTATGAAGAGGAACCGGGCGAAGTTTTTCTTCAGCCAGAACCGGGTGCAAGGCCTGACGATTCCGGCGTGTCTAAGGACGCGTCTTGGAGTGATGAGGAACTCACCGACGAGGAACTCGATGCCGCGACCGCGGATATGTTTCGACTTCCGGAAGAACCTGAGCCCGAACCGGCTGACGCAATTTCTTCCGACCAGGCCGAGGTTGCCTTTGATATGATAGCGGAAAGCCTGGCGGCCGCGTCCCTGGAAGAAGACCTGGCGCCTCCCGCTCCGGAAACCGATGACTCGGCGGTCGATGAACCGTCTGAACCGGTTGAACCACCAAGCGGATTAGATATTACGGATAATGACGTAACCATCAGTGGACATGACTCTCCCAGCTTCTGGGAGGAAGATACTGTGGAGGCCCGGAAGCTTGATCTCATCGTCGAAGAAGGCGTTGATCGGGTCTATGAGCAGATGGACGAGGAGCAGATAACCGAGCCGGAAACGCCGCTGGATGAACAGGACCCGGACGTGGCTCACGTCGGTGATATCCTATTGCTCACGCCTGAAATGATGGAGCCCCCGGGAGCTTATTTGGAACCGGAGCAGAAGCCCGAATCAATCATGGCGGCAATTTCTCCTGAACCGGCGTTGATGCTGGAACCTGAACCTGGACCGCCGATGGAACCGGTGACGGCGTTTGAATCCGCACCAGAGGAAAAGGGCGTGGACAAAGCTGCCGCCAAAATTGATCAAATTAAGTTTGAAGAAACTTTGGCCGCGATCATAGTTGACCAAATATCGGAAGATAGGATCGCCGGCCTGGTTACCCAAGCCGTTGAAAACGCTCTGTCTCAAAAAATGACCACCGATTTGGTAACCAGAGCTTTCGAGGAGGCGCTGACCAAAGTCGCCAGAGAGGTGATGGTCGAAGTCGCCGAACGAATAATCGGTTCTGCTGTGGAACAATTGAAGGGCGATTTGACCATTGAAGAATGAGCGACTGATGAGACCGTGCCTGCCGGTGCTTCGGGACCGGGGATTTTTCCGGACGAAAGTCTCCGCTGCTAAATCCGCGGTTTGACCTGAAAGCAGACTATTTGATGAACGGGGGCGCCTGGCGATCCCCCTTTTTTTATGGAGCCGGGATAGGTTTCCTGATCGCTGACTGCAACAAACCAGAGGTGCACATTTATGAATATGGATGCATTGCCTAAAGGCTATGAGCCCAGCCTGGTGGAAGAGAAGTGGTATCGTTTCTGGGAAGAAAATCATTTGTTTCGAGCTGAGGCAGAGAATGCCGGCGAAGCCTATTCCATTGTCATCCCTCCACCCAACGTGACTGGGACCTTGCACATGGGTCATGCGTTAAATAATACGTTGCAAGATATCCTGGTCAGGTTTAAACGGATGCAGGGTTATAACGTGCTGTGGATGCCCGGGATGGACCATGCGGGAATTGCCACCCAGAACGTGGTGGAGAGACAACTGGCTTCGGAAGGCAGCGACCGGCATGCCTTGGGCCGGGAACGGTTTATCGAGCGGGTGTGGGAATGGCGGAAAAAATACGGCGGCATCATTCTGAATCAATTGAAGCGCCTGGGAGCCTCCTGTGACTGGAGCCGGACCCGGTTCACCATGGACGAGGGGCTATCAAAAGCGGTTAAAGAGGTATTTGTCACCCTTTACGAACAGGGACTGATCTATCGCGGTGACTATATCATAAATTGGTGCCCCCGATGCCAAACCGCCCTGGCCGATCTAGAAGTGGAACACGAGACGATAGAAGGGGCCTTGTACTACATCAACTATCCCTTTGCCGGTGGGGGAGGCAGTCTGACGGTGGCTACCACCCGCCCGGAAACGTTGCTGGGTGACACCGCAGTAGCCGTAAACCCAAAGGATCCCCGGCACAAAAACTTAACGGATACGCACGTCTTGCTGCCTCTTTTGAAACGAAAACTGCCCATCATTTTTGATGAGTATGTTGATGTCGAATTCGGCGCCGGGGCTCTCAAAATCACACCCGCTCATGATTTTAATGATTTTGAGCTTGGGTTAAAGCATAAACTGGACATGATCAGAATCATGGATGACCAGGGGCGGATGAGTGAACAAGCCGGGAAATATGCTGGACAGGATCGATTTGAATGCCGAACCAATATTCTCGAAGATCTTAAAAAGGAAAACCTGTTCAAGAAAAAGGAAACCTATCATCACAATGTAGGGCATTGTTACCGGTGTAAGACCATGATCGAACCCATTTTGTCTAAGCAATGGTTCGTCAAGGTCGGACCTTTGGCTGAAAAGGCTTCCCAAGCCGTTATCCAGGGCAAGAAAGCAGAGATCGTAGATAGGTATTTGAGTTAGTCTGGCTGAATGGAGAATTGGATTTCAACTTAGGATGGTTAGATGAAAATAATCACCAATTATGCCCTAAAAGAGTTCACCAAGCTGTTTTGTTTCTGCCTGGTGGCCTTTATTGCCATTTTTCTAACCGTTGATTTCTTTGAAAAAGTAGATCGTTTCGCTGTAGCCAAAGTATCCACCGTGACCATGATTTATTTCTTTCTGCTTAAGATCCCCCAAATCCTGGTGCTCATGATACCTGTGGCCGTGCTGATGGGTGTAATGTTATGTTTGGGTATCATGTATCGAAACAACGAAATAACGGCCATGAAATCCTGCGGCATTAGCATGAACCAACTAGCCTACCCATTTCTGCTGGTTTGTCTCCTATGTTCTCTTTTATCTTTCTCCATCGACCAAAAAATTGTTCCTCATGCCAGTGAAGTCGTCAATCGGATCTGGGAGTTGCAGATAGAAAAGAAACCGGCTGAAAGCTTCTACCTGAATGAAAAAATCTGGTTTCGGGGATCGAATTCAATCTATAATATTCAGGTGTATCAAAAAGACAAGAAGGTATTCGAAGGCGTTACCATTTATTTTCTAGATAAAGATTTTAACCTGGTTAAACGGCTCGACGCCAAACGGGCCCAATGGGTGGACGGAAAGTGGCTCTTCCATAACGGGCTGATCCAAATCAAAGATACTGATGGTTCCTTCCGAACCACCCGGTTCTCCATAGAGCTTATTGATCTGCCTGAAAGGCCGAGTGATTTGGAGCATGTCATCAAGAACTCGGAAGAAATGACCGTAGCCGAGATATCCAATTATATTAATAAAATCAAAACAGAGGGTTATAACGCGACCCGATACGAAGTGGACCTGCATGCCAAGATTGCCTTTCCCCTGGTCTCAGTCATCCTCGGCCTGATTGGAATCTCAGTGGCTCTGGGTAAGGGAAACAAGGGTGGCCTGGCCGGCGGCATTGGTATAAGTATTTCATTTTCTTTTTTTTATTGGGTGTTCTTCGGCTTCACTGTGTCCATGGGATACTCCGGACTGCTCCCACCCTTCCTGGCGGCCTGGCTGGCCAATATCACTTTCGGTCTTTTCGGTATCTACCTGTTCATGAATATCCCCCAATAAAAGAGAGGAACGGATAAGGGCAGTTGTTCACATCTATCCTCAAATCGCTGCCGTTGGAGGGACCATCTGGGTGCCTGGGCAAGCTGGTTCTCAGTAACCTCATACCGGTAATTACACCGTTAATACACTAAAAGTTATAACGTTTTTTCAGCACACGGGCGATAACCGATTCAAGTTGATTTTTCCCAATAGGTTTAGACACATAATCATCCATCCCATTTTCGAGAAGGGCTTCTTTGTCTCCGGCCATAGCCATGGCAGTCATGGCCACAATGGGAATATCCGTTCTATAAGAGTTGGACGTGTCGCTCCTTATTCTTCTGGTCGCTTCCACCCCGTCCATTACCGGCATCTGAACGTCCATGAAGACCAGGTCAAACCTCTCTTTTTCCAATTCAGCGATAGCTTTCCGGCCGTTTTCAACCACCGTGACTTGGTGTCCCAGCTTCTCCAACATTTTCCTGGCCAACAGTTGATTGATCGGATTGTCCTCGGCTAATAAAATGCGAAGGGCGGCGGGGACGGCGTCAAGAAGAGTTTCTCCCTTTATACTTTTCTCGTTTTGAGCTAGCTGAACTAATTTGAATTTTAAAGAGAAGCTAAAGGTGGACCCGACACCGACCCGGCTTTCGACGGAGACGCTTCCGTTCATCAATTTAACAATCTTTTTGACTATACTTAAACCCAGACCGGTTCCTTCATGTTGCCTGGTGTGCGTCCCATCCAGTTGGGTGAACGTTTCGAAAACGTATTCTACTTTTTCCGGGGGTATGCCTGCGCCGGTGTCTTGAACTGAAAATCGCAATAGGACCTCAGTCTCTCCCGTTTCCTCCGGTTGTACCGTTAATCGTACTTCGCCGTCCGCGGTGAATTTTATGGCGTTCCCAATCAGGTTAAAGAGTACTTGCCTGAGGCGGGCACTGTCGCCGATGATCCGGCGGGGGACCCGGCCAATGATCCCATAATGAAGATTAATTCCTTTTTTTTGGGCTTGATTTGAAAATATCTTCTGCAAGGAGTTCAGCAGGTGGTGTAAATCAAACGCTTCTTCTTTAATTTCCAGCATCCCGGCCTCAATCTTAGAGAAGTCGAGGATGTCGTTGATCACGGTCAGCAAGCTATTGCCTGAGTTAATGGCAACCTCTACATATTCTTTTTGTTCTTCTTCTAGATAAGTGGTCTCCAGCAATTGGAGCATGCCCAGGACGCCGTTAAGGGGGGTGCGAATCTCATGACTCATGTTGGCCAGGAACTCACTCTTGGCTCGATTCGCCGATTCGGCTTCCTTTCTGGCCTTGACAAGTTCATCTTCCCCTTGTTTGCGTTCCAATTCACTGGCCGCGCGAACGGCCACCAGTTTCAGCATCGATTCCGCCAGTTGGGGGTTCGCCAGAGGTTGCCGCCCGATAACGGCGATCAGACCGATTGGTTGTCCTTGGGAATTCCAGAGGGTGGTTCCGACATAGCTCTCGGCGAGCATTTCCTGAAGCACAACATCATTTGGAAACAAGTGGCGCACATCAGTGGGGAAGCAGCAAATCTGCCTTCCCACGACATCGCCGCATGGGGTATCTTTTAGTCTATACACAACGTTATCTTCGAAATAACCATCGAAATAAACGGCCACCGTCTGGGCCTCCAGCAAGTCCCCGGCCAGACGGTCGATGCAGACATAATCCATTCCCAGGTTCTCGGCCAGGTAACGAGCCAGCGATTGGAAGAAATCCTCACCCGAGGCCATCCAGCCACACTGTGCCAGGAACATTTGGGCATCCTCGATTCGCTTGCGCTCGGTGATGTCCCGGTAAATCCCCATAACCGTGTTTTCATCCACCCGGTTGGCACTTATATCCAGGATCAGATATCGGCCGTCTTTCCGCCTCATCCTCCGCTCAATACGCAAAGGAACTTCTGGAGTCATTTGATATAAATTTAATGGAATGGCGGCTAAGTCAGCGGGGTGAATGTAGTCCGCGATTTTCGTCCCAAATAGTTCTTCCTGAGAATAACCCAGAATCTCAAGCAATTTTGGATTGCCATTGGTTATGACGCCCTCCATATCCACCAGAATTATGGCGTCGAAGGCCCGCTCAAAAATTAACCGAAATCTACGATTAATTTGCCTTTGTTGTTCTTCCATCTGCCTGGCCTCGGTGATGTCGATGACAACTCCGAGGTAGCGGATTGATTTACCATCGGCATCAGGCACCGGTTTTCCGCGTGACATTAACCTGCGTTCCTTGCCGTCGCTGTGCCGAACCCGCCACTCCGCGATCAGATCGGTCCGGTTAGCCGCCGCCACCTGCACCACCTGTTCTGTCTTCCATCGATCATCTGGATGTACCGTTTGCAACCACGCCTCGTAAGATGGTTTAATGCTGTTTGGTTCCAGCCCATACAACTTCCACAATTCCTCTGACCAGAAGTTCTCGTTGGTTAGCGGGTCCCACTCCCAGGTACCGGCATTCGCGGCATCCAGGGCCAGGCGTAAACGCTCTTCACTACGGCTTAGCGATTTTTCAGCCTGTTGGAGCGCACTCAACTGATTCTGTAAGACCAGAGTCTGTTCGGAAACACGACTCTCCAATTTACCTGTGCGTAAAACGACCTTACCGGTCAAAGGCCGGAGTAAGAACAGCATGCCCAATGCGCCTACGATAAGCAAAATAGCCAGGGCAGAAGCGGTCTTTATCAATTGCCCATGAATATGGCCATACAACTCTATTTCATCCATTTTGATCACTAAGCCCCAGGCTGCGCCGGAAATGGGGCCTTATGCCATTAGATACGGTATCTCTGATGAAGGGGTGGATAATATGCCTGATTCTTGTCGTAATGATTTCTCCAGCGCCAGATTAAGTGAAGATTCATTGTCGGCACTCTCGCCCATGCCGGCCGGCCCTAGTCGCCTGGGAAAAATCGGTACCATTCGTTTTCCTTGATTCATTCCCAGAACTATCTCTCCGGTTTCTCCAAGTCCGGTCCGATCAAGGACAATCTGCTTCAACTTGTCGATTTTGAAAAGGACAACGTCACTCCCTTCCTGTCTTGAGGAGTCGAGACCGATCGACGTTTTCACGACAAGAAACAACTTTCGGTCGATCAAGATCGGACCATGAATTATTGGCTCCGGCAAACTTTGGGGAAGCGACGTCCATGCCTTTTCGGGAATAGTGATGCCAGACCGGATGATTGGCCGTCCTAAGATGTCTAAACGAACCAGGCCGGCGATTTCTTTGGACTGGCGGGTCGCTTCAGTGAGCCTGTCTTTACTAAAATTGATCATCTCTTCCCGGCTGACCTCTCCCCGGTTATAGGCCTCCAGCTTTTCGCGGAGGACAGACCGGCTGCTGATCTGCTTGTCTATGGCCTTTTGGGATGAAATGCACTCGTTTACGGCCAGGGATTTGTCTCGAACAGCGAAAACCAACTGCCGGGCCTTTTCCTGTTTCAGGAGGTGATATAAGGGTGCGACACTCACCGTAGCGACCACAATGCCGACAATCAGAGTACCTAATACGGAATAGACCCATATAGCCCTTAAAAGGCGTCCCGAATCAATTTTGTCGGACACATTCATCTCCTTATCATGAGGATGACCGTTAGATCAGGACCGATATTCAACGGTCGGGCAAAAACTTAAATGTCTTCAGTTCACGGCCCAGGATCCGGCGAATCATGGAATCGAGTAAATAGCGGGCTTCCTTCCCGGCCTGGTCAGACAGTTTGAGTTTAGAAAAATCCTGCGGCCCGTTCTTGATGATCCACAGCAGACTCATCAGGGCGCCGGTGCTGATGGGCAGCCACATCCCCTCCCCTGACCTACATCCCTGACAATAAAGACACCCTCTATCCACACTAAAGACAAAAGAGCGGGACGGTTCTAGCTTGCGCCCGCACAGGCGGCAAGACGCGATGTCCGGACAATATCCGGCCAGCTCCAGACTTCGCAACTGAAACATAATCAACGTCTTGCTCAGGTCGGCGCAGTCCTCCACCGCGGTCAGGGCCTCTAACAACAGCCTGTAACTTTCCCGGCAGGACTCGCCTTCTACCGTCAGGGCTTCGGTTAGCTCCAACATGAAGCTGGCCACGGTCACTTTATGGTAGCCACCCTGAATCTCGGAAAAAGTTCCGGCCACGTCAAATCCATCCAGCCGGTAGAGATTGTCTGACTTTTTCCCTGGGGCCAGTTGCATCGAACCATGATACAAGATATTGAGGCCCCCGGGGAAACGCTTCTTACTCCGTCTTGCCCCTTTGGCAATAGCCGGAATCTTGCCCATATCCGGCGTCAGGATGGTCAGGATCAAATCCGATTCCCCATAAGGAACCGATCTGATGATAATGCCGTCAGTCTTGAATTGATTCAACAGTATTTCCTGGTGATGAGTTATCGGCAAGACCTTCTCTCGACGGCAACTCCACCGCGGCCTCAAGAAAAAAGGGTTCCCCCCGGCGTCGTTAAGAAAATTAACGTTCCGAGCCTACTGGTATCTACTCCAGAACCAAAGATAACGCAAAGAAAAAAATTCAGTTACCTGCCGGGGCAAATAGTCCTGTCAATTCAGAGGGAAACTCTTGTGACATCGATGCTGAGAAGGGTCCTGACCACAAAAATTACGCCATCAATAGTCGCCGAAGGAGAAACTTTGTTGACCAATCTCATGCAATTCTGGTAATAATGCTGGCAATCGCCGGATAAAACAATCGGAAGCAATCAACCCTCAGCACTTGGATTTCAACCAAAACAATATGTTAGGAGATTTTCTCTCTGGCCGAGAGTATCGGGCCGGGGCGATTAACTAACAGTTATTACTTTATTTGTTGGCCGCTGAAAGGTGATCGCCAACCCTTTACAAACAATCTGACGAGAATCAACTAGTAGCTACTGGCCGGCTGCGGGGAAAACACCCGGACGGCAAAAATATCTCTTAACAGGAGGAGTATTGACTATGGATCAGAGGAATATATTGGTGGCCGTCGACGGCTCGGAGCAGTCCTTTGAGATCGTTCGTTATGTCGGGCAATTACTGCCCACCGGCCGGACGAAGTTGACTATCCTGCACATCCAGGATCAGATCCCCGAAAGCTACTGGGATTTAGAAGATAACCCCAAGGTCCATAACAAAGTAGTCGGGATTCGTATCTGGGAATCACATCAAACCAAAATGATGGAAGATTTCATGGAGAAGGCGCGACAGACCTTAAAGGACATGGGGCACCCGGGAGACGCCGTCTCGACCCAGATTAGAAAGAGACAAGTCGGGGTGGCCCGGGACATCGTCGCGGAAGTCAAGAATGGGTATCAAGCCCTGGTCGTAGGGCGTCAAGGACTCAGTAGACTAAAAGATTTGATCATGGGCAGTATCGCCAACAAGCTGGTCAACCGGCTGGTTAACGTCCCGCTGTGGGTCGTGGGCGGAACTCCGTCCCCAGAAAAAGTCCTGGTGACCACCGGCGGGTCCGAGAGAATCATGCGCAATTTTAACTACGTCATCGACATTTTTGGCGCGAAACACCCAGACATCCTGGTCTTCCACGCCATCCGGGGATTAAAGTCTTTTAATTCCTACACCGGACCATCCATGAGCACCGAGGATGCCGACTGGTTGAAGGAAGTAAATGCCGAATTCCTGAAATCCAAGCTGGAAATCGAGGCCGCCATCCACAAAGGGATCCAGGATATGGAATCCCGAGGGGCCGACAAGACCAGAATCAAAACTAAAATCGTCTTAGAAGTGCAAAGCCGGGCCGAAGCCATCGTCGATGAGGCCAAAAACAACGGCTTCGGGACCATTGTCACCGGGCGAAAAAGTCTGTCTAAGTTGGAAGAATTGTTTGTGGGTCGGGTGAGCAGCAAGATTATTCAGATGGCCAAGGAGCAAGCCGTTTGGGTGGTCAATTGATCTGATTGGTGGCGCCGGTGACCTTGGGTTGCCGGCGCTTCAACTTTAGGCCGGACGAGGCTTTTTTTCGCTTGGCCGAACCGGATGGCTTTCAATTCGGGCCTGGTGCCCCCGGAGAGTCGATGCGAGGCGTTAACGGTTTGATTCTTCAGCTAATTACATATAAAAACGATAAACAAAATATGGAACCATAGATTTCGTCATCAGCAGAATCTATCCCTCGAACGGTTATTGTTGTCCCTTTTCGACCTGTTACCCAGGGTGGCGCTTTGCTAAAGGGTCAATTGTAACCGTTCAAAGTATAAAAGAGACCGGGAATGACCGTCACAGGAAAACACATCTCAGTTGAATTCAACGAATCAGCATTACGGGAAAGAAACAGAGAATTAGCCGTTCTGCTGGAGATGAGTAATTTCCTGTCCGGCACTTATAGTCAGAAAGAACTACTCGAAGGGGCCCTGTCTCTAGTCATGGCCAACTTCGAATTCCAGGCGGGCAGAATCTATCTCAAGGAGGAAAACCAAGAATATCTACGACTGGCCGCTTATCAGGGGCTGGAACCGGTGGGGTTGGAGATAGTTAAAATCGGCGAAGGATTTACTGGTAAATCGGCCGAAACCAAATCTTTCCTGGCTCAGCCGGTGACTGACCTAAAAAACAAGGAAAGGGCCAGGCTGTTACAGAGCAAAGGATTTCTGGCCGTGGTCTGTGTCCCGATGATCGTAGGGGAAGAAGTCGTCGGGGTGATGAACCTGACCTCGAAGAAAGTGGTGGCTATAGATCAAAACCAGATTGACTTGTTGATTACGCTGGCTAACGCCATTGCCATTAATGCCGACCGGATCAGGCTTTACGAAAACCTCCAAAAAAAAATCCAGGAACTGGAGGAGAAAAACGCCACCCTCAAGTTCTTTTCCTATTCCATTTCCCACGATCTCAAGAACCCGGCCATATCCATCTATGGCTTGACCAGCCGATTGTGCCGGCTTTATAAGTCGCAACTCGATGATAAAGGGCAAACATACTGCAATCTAATCTTATCCCTGTCCGAACAAATAATTGCCCTGCTAGACGAGATGAACGCCTACATCAAGGCCAAAGAATCCCCACTAGCTTTAGAGAAAGTGGAGACTAAAGATGTTATCGAAGCGGTGAGAGAGGAGTTCGCCCCATCACTGGAAAAACGAGGCATTAAGTTAACCGTGTCCGACCTTCTCCCCAGGATTTCGGCCGATAAACTATCTCTCACCCGCATTTTCAGAAATTTTGTGGATAACTCTTTGAAATACGGCGGCACATGTCTCACTGAAATTCAAATCACGTACCAGGAAGACCGCGATTACCATGTATTTTCCATCAGCGATAATGGGGTGGGCATTTCCGCCGCGGCCCAAGAAAAAATCTGCGAACCTTTCCAACGTAACGAAACGTCAAGAGGCATCGATGGAATCGGATTGGGGCTGGCCATTGTAAAGGAACTGACCCGACGACACGGCGGCACCGTCTCGGTCGACTCGGAACCGGGAAAAGGCGTGAGCTTTTCCATCACCATTGCCAAATCAATCTAAAACTCCGCGCCAATTCACCTCTGTTGACGCCATCTTAACGGTATAACTCATGTTCTGGATAGGCTATATAATTATCGGGGCCGTGGCCGGCGTACTGGCCGGGTTACTTGGCGTGGGCGGTGGTTTGGTCATAGTGCCCGCCTTGACTTTCATTCTGGCCGCGCAGCACCTCCCGCCCAATCACATCATGCAATTAGCCCTGGGCACGTCCCTGGCCACCATCATGTTCACTTCTATTTCAAGCCTCAAGTCCCATCACGACCACGGTGCGGTGAACTGGTTTGTGGTCCGGACCATTACCCCGGGAATCCTCACCGGGACGTTCCTGGGCGCCTGGGTGGCAGCCCAATTGTCCACCCGTTTCCTCACAGGATTTTTTATCGTTTTCATATTTTATGTGGCTGTTCAGATGCTCTTGAACATCAAACCTAAGCCCACCCGGACACTGCCGGGACGGGGCGGCATGTTTGGTGTCGGAAACATCATCGGCGTGGTCTCCAGTCTGGTCGGCATCGGGGGCGGGAGCTTATCCGTACCCTTCATGGCCTGGTGCAACATCCCCGTCCACCACGCCATCGGCACTTCCGCAGCCATCGGTTTTCCCATTGCCCTGGCCGGGACGGCGGGATACATAACCAGCGGCCTGGTGGTCCATGATCTACCCTCCGGAAGCCTGGGATTCATCTACCTCCCGGCTCTGGCCGGTATCGCGGTGATCAGCATCCTCACCGCCCCGTTGGGAGCCAGGCTGGCTCATCGCTTGCCGGTGTCCATGTTAAAAAAGATATTTGCATTTTTTCTCATCGGAATAGGCACCAAGATGCTCTCCGGACTCTTTTAGTTACGCTGCTTCCGATAGTCACGCCGCATTCCGACATTTCGTAAAAATTACACCGCAAAGGACGTAGCTGCCCCTAACGGATATGGCGATCTTGACACTGTCATACCGGGCTATACCTCGGCCGGTCATAATCTCCTTTCCTTTGCGGCGAAACTCTTCCAACATCTGGCAGGATGGCTACGAGGAGATATATTCTTCCGCCCCCTTTGATCCATATAACCTGTCCAATCTTGATGATCTGGAGTATTAACACCCTGTTCAGGTGCGGTATCCTTTACGGCTTCAAGACCTGGTTGGCCGGATTGATCATTTTGTTGATCTTCAGGTTTTATACCAAAAAAGTGGTAACGTTTCAGGATGTCCTTGATTCCTTCCGTCAATACACCGAGGAAGTAGTAGAAGAAGACGAACATGATGCCGACGAGAACGAAGCGTATTTTAACCGTTATCAGCAGAATAAACTTGAGCAACCACCGGCCCGCCGACCCCGGCGCAAGCGGAAAAGGGGACCAAGGCCGGAAACAGACTGAATACTCATGAAGGTGGAGACATGCCGGACACCGCAGAACTAAGAAGACTGGACCTGGCCCATTTGTGGCACCCATTCACCCAAATGAAACTTTGGCCGGAAGAGCCGCCATTGATCATTGACCGGGCCGAAGGGGCCTGGTTGATCGATACGGACGGAAACCGTTACTTTGACGGGGTTAGCTCTCTCTGGGTCACCGTCCATGGCCACAACGTGCCGGAAATCAATCAAGCCATTATCCGGCAACTGGGTACCCTGGATCACTCCACCCTGCTGGGGCTGAGCCATCCCCAGGCGATCAGGCTGGCGGCAGAGCTGGCGCGCCTTACTCCACCCGGCTTGAACAAGATATTTTATTCCGAAAGTGGGTCCACAGCGGTAGAAATCGCCTTGAAAATGGTCTATCAATACTGGCAGCATCTGGGTCACAAAGAAAAGAAGACCTTTGTCGCTTTGGAGAACGGCTACCATGGCGACACCATCGGAGCGGTCAGTGTCGGCGGGATAGATATTTTTCATCAAGCCTTTAAGCCTTTTTTGTTCCCGGTCCACCGGTTGCCTCAGCCCCATTGCCGCCACTGTCGGCTGCTCCTGACTTATCCGGCCTGTGATCTGGCCTGCGCCCGAAAACTGGAAGATATTTTGCAGCAGCATGGACATGAGATCTGCGCCTTGATCGTGGAACCCAAAGTCCAGGGTGCGGCCGGGATGATCATCCAGCCGGAAGGATACCTGAGTAAACTTGTGGCCATCTGCCGGAAATACGGGGTCCTGGTCATTGCCGATGAGGTGGCCACCGGCTTCGGCCGCACCGGTCCCATGTTCGCCTGCGAATTGGAGGATGTTCGCCCAGACTTGATGGCCCTGGGCAAGGGCCTGACGGGAGGCGTCCTGCCCCTGGCCGCGACTCTCACCGGGGACCACGTCTACCAACCCTTCCTGGGTGAGTTTGATGAATTCAAGACCTTTTTCCATGGCCATACCTACACTGGAAACCCCATCACCAGTGCCGCGGCCCTGGCCAATCTGGAATTGATGGCCCAACGAAACATCCTGGAGAACGTCCGCGTCCGGGAAGCCCAGCTCGCCGCAGGTTTGGCCCGGTTGGCCGAATTACCCCACGTAGTAGAGATCCGGCATCAAGGGATGATGGCCGGGATTGAACTGGCCAAAGACGCCGGGCGGGACGAACCCTACGATCCGTCCTTGAGAATGGGGCATCGAGTGATTATGGCCTGCCGTCAACACGGGGTGATCATCCGGCCCTTAGGTGACACGATTGTGCTTATGCCGCCGCTGAGCAGCACGGCCGAAGAAATAGACCATTTGCTGAAGGCTGTGGAGGCCGGTATATCCGAGGTGACGGGCTGAAACACTTGATCTGACCGTTCTGACATGGCCATTTCTACATGCAGAAAAAGTAAGTCTTTCTATTTTGGAATGGGTTGAAAAAGATTCCCCAAAGCATGTTCGCGCAAAAAATAAATTCCATCGGAGAAAAAAGCGACCTCGATCATAGTTCCGCCGGCGCGCGGGTCGGTCTGGTCAAAGATAAAATTGCCGAGAGAAAAAGTCCGGCAGGAATTCAAGCCGCATGCGAGTTTTTCCGGGCGATGGGAGTGGGCCCCGAAAATCGTTTCCACACCGCATGCGTGTAAAGCTGCGACGATGGCCTTTTCACGTTCCGCGGGTGGGGAGAATTCATGGCCGAAGTGGAGGAAAGCAAAAACAGGTTTGGCTTTCCTTTGCTCCGCCGGTGGATTGCCTTCGACCGATTCTATTCCCGTAAAACAACCCGCTCCAAGAATACCTAAATCCGCCGGACTCAAAATACCGTATTTTACTTTTCCGCGGTTATCCACATCCGTAAACACGGCCAGCCTGAATAGATCAAAATCAGTCACCGTTCCCTTTTCCAGCACATAAAAATTTTGGCGGATGAGCATGTCGCACATTTTGGCGTACTCTATCTCACCGAAGTCATGCGAGTGATTATTGGCCAGACTCACGGCTATGACATTGAGTTCCTTCAACATGGGAAGAGTTGCGGATTGCTCCATGCAAAGCCGGTACGAGTTTTCCCCGTGCGGACATGCTTCGCGGACAACCCCTTCCAGGTTCACGATCATAGGACATCCACCGGTGATTTGCAGAACTTGGGTAATAAGGGACCGGCGTTTATGTTCATCCCGGAATTTTTCCGCCACGAACCGGCCGAAAAAAGCGTCTCCGGCGAAAAAAAAC
>JADFYC010000002.1 GCA_015233295.1 Deltaproteobacteria bacterium
TATTATTTATATAAGTTATAGCTTGTATATTGAGAGCTATTATACTATATAATATCATATAATACAACAAAAAAGCAGGACTAATATGGCATATTTTGGGTATGCACTAAGTTAAGAAAAAACCTCTCGAAGAGTTTTGCAAGAGGCTCTGAGTTATGTGCTTATACCGCCCTGTTGACCGGCGCCGCCATCCATCGGTCTGGAATAAAAGATAAGTTGTGGGAACAAAGCAGTCAATCAGGTGGATTAATTGGTGTTAGAATATATCTATTCGGCCGTGCCTGGCACCTGGCTGAATATCATCCTCGGATAGCCCATAAGGGCAAGCCCAAAACACGTTATATCCCCGAGATCATAAAAAAGGATATCTGTGACCTGTTCAACGATTCGGTCAGGCCGGAAATATTTGGTGTAGATTTCCCCAGGCTGGAAAACATCAACATCGATATTGCCGGTGAACCGGAAACATCCAAACTGGCTTGTTCCTTGGGGAGCATCAGTCCCAGAAATGTAGTCGCGATTGGGGATGGCATCCATAACGATCCGACATTCCTGGGGCTGTCTTACACTGACAGCGAAGAGCAGCGGGTAGACTGGTTTCAACACCTGGGTGAGAATCCCATTCCTTATCCGGAAAATGTAGATCAATCAGCCTTATCGCCTTCTATGGTGATTACTTCAACCGAACTGGCGAACCTCTTCGCCAATAAATTTAACGAAATGAGCCTGGGCGATCCGCTGAAGAGGGGCCGGGTGGCCAGAAATTTTGTCGAGTATTTATTGGAATGCCAGATAGGTGGTTATCGGGGCCATATCAAGGGAATTACATTAAATGCCGGCATGATTCCTGACCCAAAGAAATAACCGCCGGAGACCCGCAGGTTAACTACGAGGGATTCGGACGCGGTGTGATGACGAGTTACGCATCAGACGGTTGCTGGTCTTTGGGAGTCATGTTCACCCCCTTTTCAGGCAGAATAAATCATGAAGTTTTTTTGCTATCTGACCATGATCATCACTTTGTTGGCGGCCAACAGCCTGGCCAACGCGGTCGGCTGTGAGAAGTTGTACAGAGATTTGCCCAATTCATGGCCTGAATTCCATAAAGAATGCCTTAAGGGCGATGGATTCAATGATAGAATAATGGCATCTACGGTTGAATATTTTAAGGGGGCCACTAACGACGGAACGTACAGTTCTCCTGCACATGTAATTGACTTCTTATATGTGTTACGGGAAAAGGGAAAGGGCTGGAAAGATGTTCCCGAAGTATGCCAAATGGTATCGCTTTTGCTGAAAAGCAATAAATTGGATAAAAGTAAGAAAGCAGAAGTTGATGGGTTGAGGCTATGGTTTAAATGTGGGGAGTCGAAGTCATCCGTCACCTTTGACCCGAAGACGGAAGGTGGCCAAACTCAAAAAAGTGATCGATCCGCCCCTTCGGATATCCCATTGACCGTCCCCAATTATTTAATACTCTCTATCTTGGAGAATGTCGTCATCTTGGCCGCGCTGGGGTTCATATATTGGAGGAACCGGAGGGACATTAAAACGCTCGATGATAATATCATACATTTATCCAGGCACATTCAGAATCTTCAACTCCTTCCGGGGACGAATCATAGGGCAGAGCCACCCAATCGGATCCCGGAAATCTTTGAACTTCTTCGGCAGATTAAGGGCGATCTGGGTGTGATTATAAATAGAGGAGAAGTGACTAAGACGATCGTATCCTCACGGGATTACCCCTCCGGTTACGGAGCCTCCATGTTCGGCACGAGCAGCTACGGGGGCACAAGCACGATCACTACCGAACAGCCGGACTCTAACCAGAAGTCATTTCCGCAACGGTTGTTTGACGTCATGATTAGCTCCGGCAACCTGCAGAAAATCAAAGATAGCGTGAGTACGATACTGGCTCAAAGTAATAGAAATCCGAAGGTTTTTATAGGTCAACCGGTCAGGATTAAAGGGGAGGACGAAACTTACTATTTTCAGGAGGGATTACCTGAAGATGATGCCTTCGCCATGTTCGGTCTGGATGATCAAAAGTTGTTGATTCCGTGTCGGGTAAAAGACCTGCCGGCCTCCAACGTTTTGAAACAAGTATACGTCGTCCCTCCCGGACTGACCCGAGTCCAACGTATCGCCTCCCCCACCCAGATCATTCTTCGCAAATCATCCGCTGGAGGTATCGCCTATTTCACCATCCAATCGAAAGGAACGATTGCATGAAAATATTCTTAGCCATAATTTTGTCCGTGGTCTTTGGGCCATTGCTGGTTTCTCTCGGATGGAGTCAGGTTTATGTGGAATACTCAAGGGAGATGGTCGGGGTGCTAAAGGATGGGGAGGCTGTGGAATTCGTCCGGCAGGTGGTGGCGGGACAGGGTACGGTGCTCTATGCCGGTCAGACCCCGGGTAGCGGGACGGAGCAGCAGGCGCCACTGGGGCCAAAGGGGGCTGATGCCTTGCTGGAATGCTTTAAGGAAGATCGTCTCGACGGCAAATGCCACGCCAGTTACCAACTGGAGCGCGGCCCGGAAGGACGTCACGCCGTCAACTTCCGGTTTATTAAAGAAGCAGGTGGACCTCTGGCCAGTGTTAGCGTTTTGTTCACCTCATACAAAGGCAAGATGAAAGAACTCAAAAGCATCTTGGCCGAAACGGGATTACCTTTCCATCTCATCCACCACACCACATCCGCTGGAAACAAGCTCTTCTATCTGTCATTTGGTTCAGTTAAAGATACCGGCTTATTGGCCGGGATCCAGCCCTTTAGCCGAGACCTTGGGTTACAGACTTGCGGAGCGTCCTGTGACGGCAACCGTCGGGTCAATCTACTTCAGAAGTGTTTTCAAGGGCGTTATCCGGGCTTGATTCGAGGCATCCAATACGTTTACCCGGACAAGGACATCTTGCCCGATTTTATCGACTGTCCCAAAGGCACCTTCCCGCCGGAACCCAGTCTCACTGAGGACCTGATCTTGCGTTTGTCGGGGTCTGAGGAGAACTTTTACAAGGGGTTGGTCAAGTGTGTTGATTCTGTTCGGGGAAAGAAACCCAAGGACTCGAAGCCGGGGTCCGGGATCAAGCTTCAGATCAAAATGAGTGTGATGCGGGCTAACCCCGAGCGCTTCAACGCATTACCGGGTGAGGTGGCCGAGATGCTCACGTCATTGGCCGGAGAGAGCCGAGAACAATATCTCAAACCCACGCAGAAGACCCTTTCCTTGACCATTTCCAATTGCCGTTAACGGGGACGGGATGAAGCAAAACGCGTAATAAACTTAAATATCAGTTACTACTGGCAATCATGGCCTGAGCGGCGCAGACGTCATCAGAGGCCGTCCGGGAGTTTCTTTTGGGCTGAGGGACCGGCGGCCCCGGCCCTGGACACATCGGCCTAACCTGGGTGAACACATGGATCTTATCCACTCGCTAGTTTTCGGCATGAAAAATTTTGACTTAGTTTCCTGGTATGAGATTTACACCAGACACTCCCTCTTCTTTATCCATTTGATTTTGATTATTATTCTAATCGCTCACTGGTTTACCGCCGTATTCAATTATTTCAGCCGGAATAGATGGGAGCTTAGGCAGGAACCCGGCCATGCTGAAAGATATGTGCGCCGAATCGACCAGACCTATCACTTTTTCGCGGAACTATTTCTACTAACCGGCCTGGCCGGCACGGCCCTGGTCATTCAATACGTGCTGAAGTACGGGACGCTGGGCATCGAAGAAATCAGGTCCATCCGTCAGGGCATTGCCTTTAGCGCCGCCGGTATCGCCCTGGCCGTCGTCTGTTATTTGTTGCGCACGGTACTTCTATGGCTCTATCGAGGGGCGATGATCCAGATCTATCGCCAGCGGGCCAATCGGGAGACGGATCAAATAGATGAATTACGGCAAATCAGAATGCTCCTTTTTCAAATGGTGGAAGGCCAACAGATGCCGGCCACGCCTTTACAGGAGTTCACCCGGCAACTGGGGGAACTTAAAGAAACTTTTAAGTCCAGCGAAATACAAAAGCAATTTGCTTCGGAACTGGGCAAGGTGATTGATCAGTGGCAGAACCAGTCGGAGGAGCGGCTGATAGTGTTGAAAGAGGCCGTAATCCAGGCCACCGGGATGTTGCAGGAAACGCAAAAATTTATGGACCGGCAGATCGAACACTCCGACAGGTTCATGAGGCAATTGTCCGAGATGAAATTAGAGGTATCCCACACCGGGACCGGCATCCGGCAAAATATGGAAGAGCTGGTCCAGGATATTACCCAGGTCCGGCAACTGTTTATTGAAGAATTAAAGCAAATTCCTGTAATTTTAAAAGATCACAGCGAGACCATGATCACTTCTATGACCCAGTCGCAGGGAAATATCCTGACCCGTTTCACCGAACAGACCTCGGCCTATTTGCAATGCCATCGGGGGTATATCGACGAGAACCGAGAGCTGATCAGGGCCTCCATCGATATTGCGGTAGCCAAATCTTACGAATTGCTGCAGCAGTCGGTGGAGGGATTAATGGCCTCCTTGCATCACCGGTTAGAGCAGGAACACCAGGCCTATCTTGATAAACTAGGTAAATATCATGAGTTGATCGAAAGCCTGGAAGGTTCTGTGGACGTCCGGGTCCAGGAGGCCGCCCAAATCTTCAGGACGGAACTGGAGACCATCCTGCACTATCATCGTACCCTGATGAGTCAAAACAAAGAGCGCGATGACGGCCTACTGCAGGCCTGGACCGGCTCCTTCCTGCAACTGAATAAGCTGGTGGAAGGGCAGTTTATCGACAAATTCCAGGAGAGCACCAACGGGCTGAATAATGCCCTGGTTGGCTGCTGCACGACTGTGGTCAGGTCTCATAGCTCCTACCAGTCCTTGACTGATCAATTGATCAGAGCCCAAACGACGACGCAAAAGGCTATGGAATCCAATGTCAAACTTTTGGCCGCCGAAAGGCAGTCCATATCCCGGTTAGCATCTAAAATCCAAGAGATGGACGCGGCAGTCCGAGTCATCGGTGATCCCTACCAGGTGGTCAAGCAGGCCATGGTCAATCTGCTCAACAAGAAGATCTGGTGAACTATCCGGCGCTCATTCAAAGCGGGAGGCTCCGTTATGTGCGTTCCCGAAGGTTCTGCCCAGGCCTCTGAATATTGTAGCATCCCCTTTAGTCCCGACGAGATAGACTATGCTTAAGATGGAGCGAAACAGCATTTCCTGGATAGGCATTGCCGACTTATTTTTGTTCTTGTTCCTTTTTTTTCTCGCCGCCTACATCATGGCTGCGTCCGAAAACAAGACTACCACGGATTGCTCCGGGAAATTGCGCCGGGTGGAAAATGAGAATAGGGAATTAAAGAAAAGATTAGCCGAACTGGAGGACGCCCTGCACCGCTGCCAGGCGGACCTCAGCCGCTGTCGGGAGGATCTGCGTCAATGCCGGGATGACAATATCCGGCTGGGCCAGGGAAGATTCATCTCCGATAGCTTCGGAGCGGTTATCGGCCAGGCCCTAAATGCCTTGAATGAATTGAAGCAGCAAATGGAGGCGCGCAATTTTCCGGTTCAGATTGACCGGCGGCCCGACAGTTTGTTCTTTGACATGCAGGTGTTCTTCCGACACGAGGGTTTGGATGTAACCAAAAGAGAAGAACGCGAGGCGATTATGATTATCGGGAAGGAATTCCGCCGGATCCTGGATCAAAGGCATACCTTTAAGCTTAGGGAAAGCGAAGAACACACCTTCTATCTGCACGAGGTGATGCGGATCGTCATCGAAGGCCACACGGATGAAACAAAGAAGAACGAAATGGCCAACTTCTACTACTCCGCCGGCCGGGCCCAGACCGTCCTGGATATCTTGATGAAGGAGTGTGGTTTGAAGCCGCCAAAGTATAGGATCAGCACCGCCTCTTATGCCGAATTCGGCCGGAAACCCAAATCGTCTCCTGATGATAGCGCAGACGCCATTGACCAAAAAATGCGCCGGGTGACCATCAGCATCGTCCCCGATTATGACCGGTTGCCGAGTAAGTAGGGTGGTGGTGCGGCTGTTGTTACCTTTCTATATGGAGATCATCACAGGCAAGCACTCCTCACCCCATAACCCGTCGCGCCGCGGCCACTTTGGCTTCTACCAGGGATTGGAGGCGCAGGAGTTCGGCCTCGGTGTCGGCCTCGAAACGCATGACAATGACCGGTTGAGTGTTGGAAGCCCGGACGAGACCCCAGCCATGATCGAAGATCGCCCGGACGCCGTCTATGTCGATTATCCGGTAATCCTTGCGCAGCTCCTCCTTGACCGCCTCGACCAGGGCGAATTTGAGATGGTCGGGGCAATCGACCCTGATTTCCGGGGTGGTAAATCCTTCCGGCACGTCGGCCAAATATTCGGATAGGGGCTTGTTGTCCCGGGACATGATCTCAATCAGCCGGAGCGAGGCATATAAGGCGTCGTCAAAGCCCAGGAAGCGGTCGGCAAAGAACATGTGCCCGCTCATCTCCCCGCCTAAAGCGGCGTCTTCCTCAAGCATCTTCTGTTTCATCAGGGAGTGACCCGTCTTCCACATCACCGCCCGGCCACCGTGCTGTTCAATGTCCCGGAAAAGCTTGTCTGAGCACTTCACCTCACCCAATATGGCCGCTCCAGGCCGCCGAGCCAGAATCTCCCGGGCAAAGATGACCAACAACCGGTCCCCATAAATGACCCGGCCCCGTTCATCAACCACTCCCACCCGATCTCCATCGCCGTCAAACCCGATGCCCACTTCCAGGTGCTGCGACTTAACCAGGGCGACCAGGTCCACAATGTTGGCCATTACGGTGGGGTCGGGCGGATGGTTGGGGAATCGGCCGTCCACATCGCAATAGATGCCGGTGGCCTTGATGCCCAGGGCCTGATACGCGGCCAGGGCCATGGGACCACCGGCGCCGTTCCCGGCATCGACCCCGATGGTTATCGGTCGCTGGATATGGATATTCTTGACCAGGTAATCCAGGTAGGGCGTGGCCACATCGGCCTGGGTGACGAACCCTTTTCCTTCGGCGAAATCACCTTTTTCAGCAATCATCCGGATTTCTTGAATCTCCGCCCCGGAAATAGTGTGCGGCCCGGTGCAGATTTTGAATCCATTATATTGAGGCGGGTTATGGCTGGCCGTAATCATTACCCCGCCTTGTTTCTTAAAGGCATGAATGGAAAAATAGAGCATGGGAGTAGTGACCAGGCCGACATCGGTTACCTGTATCCCGGCTCCGGTTAGACCCTGGGTCAACAGGTCCACATAACGGTCTGAGCTGAGCCGGCAATCGTGTCCTAAGGTAATATCATTCACTCCCCTGGAAAGATAATAGGTACCCATGGCCCGGCCGAGTCTGATTACCCCGGCGTCATCCAATTCTTTATCGACAACGGCTCTAATATCGTATTCTCTAAAAATTACCGGATCAATCATGCCTTCCTCCAAGAATTATTAAGAAGTTGCGGGGTTCGTGTTACGGGTTACGGGTTGCTGGTTACATGTTGCCAGTCTATGACGTTAATTTGTGGTTAAATTTGATTAACTTCACGGCTCCCCCTTGTCATTTCGAGCGAAGCGAGAAATCTTAAGATTCCTCACATTCGTTCGGAATGACAAAATGGGAATCGTTGGACCAAGCGGGAATCATTGTTATTTGGTTGCGGCTTAAGGCGCACGGCGTTGGGCTTTTTCCCGAAATGTTATAACCCAACCTGAGCGCCGACCCGAGGCATCAGCTTGCCGCCGCACCCAGCTTTGGGATCGTCACCGTCGGGAACAGGGACAGATCCGTATGGGGAATGAATTTAGCCGCGGCGAACATGGTCATGAATTCGGCATTGACGTTCAACTCCACGTAGGTGATCTTGTCGCAGATCTGGGGGATGCGGGCCCGCTTTTCGGCCGAGAGCAGGGCCAGAGCCGCACCGGTTAAGGAGCTATTCATCAACGGTTGGTACTTGTTTCGGGGCAGGTCCGGGATCATGCCGATGGTGATGGCCATCTCCGGGTCGATATAGTTTCCGAATGTACCGGCCACGTAGAATTTAGCCATGTCGTGAATGTCCAACCCCACAGTGGACGGGATGATCCGGAGAATGGTGTACATGGCCGCTTTGGAGGCCAGCAGGATGGTAATGTCTACTTCCGATACGATAACATCCCGGCCATGCCCCGACTCCGCGGCCGGCACCACCCGATAGCCCCAGATACCTTCGTCCTCCACCAGGCACGGACAACCACTCTCAAGGATGAACTTGCCCTTGGAATTGATGATGCCGCAGGTAAACAGTTCGGCCAACAAGTCAATCAAACCCGAGCCGCAAATGCCGATGGGCTTGATGTCACCTATAACCGAATAGGACGGTGTCAAGGTCCGGCGGTCGATGCGAATGCGCTCAATGGTCCCTGGTCCGGCCATCATCCCCATCTTGGCCACGCCGCCCTCTAATGCCGGTCCGGCCGCTCCGGCGCAGGCCACCAGCCAGTCCTTGTTACCCAGGACCACCTCGGCATTGGTCCCCACGTCAACCAGGATGGACACGTCATCGCCCTCGTTCAATCCCGAGGCCAGGATCCCGGCGATGAGGTCGCCCCCAAAATAACTGCCCACATTGGGCATGATCAGGCACGGGGCGGCGGGATGGATGTCGATGCCCAACTCTGCAGCCGAGGTGAGATCCGGCCGGTTGACCACCGGAATGTAAGGTTCCCGGCAGATATGGAAGGTATCCAGCCCCAGGAAAAAATGGGTCATGGTGGTGTTTCCGGCCACGCACAGGGAATAGATATTATCTGCTTTTATCCCGGCGGTCCGGACCAGATCATGGATGACCTGATTGAAACCATCGATCACCGCCCGGCGGAGGAGAAGATGCCCTTCGTTTTTGGCGGAGCAGTGGATCCTGGTAAGGATATCCGCACCATAAGCGACTTGCGGATTAACCGCCGAAACCTGGCTGATGACCCGGCCGACGCTCACGTCCAGGAGGGCAAAAACAATCGTGGTCGTCCCCAGATCTATGGCCAGGCCATAATTAGCCGCAGTGGTGTCACCGGCCTCCAGATCGATAATCTGGTAACCGCCCTCTTCAGACCGGGCCAGGGTAATCGTGGCGTCGAAATCGGCGTCCCGAAGCCTGGCCGAAAGTTCCGCCAGTCGCGAAAGCGGCGACCAGACGTGGTTCAGGTCGTAAGCGACGCGCAGTGCCCGCTTAATTCGGTCCACGTCCGCGACGTTATCCCCCAGGGCGGGCTTGGGTGGGAGAATATGGTATTTTTCAGCCAGCGGCGACAAGGCCGCGTCCTTAAGAATTAGACTCCCTTGATCTATCGAATGTTCCTTCATCATTACCTCATACCGCCGGTTAACACGGATAGGTTGCTCGTTGCAAGTTCCTGGGTCCGGGCATTGAACTCTCCAGAGAACGAAGCTAATATTTTATTTTTGATGTTGAATTAGGGACCTCATCCTCAGACCTTTAATTCCCTTTATTACTTATTGAAAACGACCGGCAACGAGTAGCCGCAACAAGCAACAAACAACCAGCAACGTGACCAGTTTTCGGACCCATGGCAGACCTTAGTTTCGGCCGGCTGATCACAGGGGAATGATGCCGGCCGGAGCCAGGTTCTTTTCGATTTTGTCTCCAACGCTGGCGCCGCAGTGAACACACAAATATTCATACTTGTCACCCTCTGGAATCACCAGCAAGAGTCTCTTGCGGACAGGTACTGCCTGCCGGCACCTGGGGCAATACAGGGCTGAGGCCTCGAATTGTTCAAAGGCTTCCTGTGGGGCTCGATTCTGGACTGGAAATGGCTGCCCCCCAATCCCGGCCTTCCGATACGACACCATTGTTCGATTCCTCCCTGACAGATACATTCTAAAATAAGTCTCCAGCAGTCCGAGCCAACCAGGCCAAAACGGGTGATTAGGAATCCCCGGCTAGGCCGAGCGTTATTATACCTCAAACAGCCGAGGCTGCCTACCCCAAATATAAGGTTTCTGCGGCGCGGACCGAATAAATTCATGGACTACGTCCGGGCCGGGAGGATCAATCGTGGCCGGAATCGACAAAATAATCAGTCATTGTATGTAGCAGCACGTATTGCTGATTTATTTTTTTCAGTTAGCAACCTTGAATTTCTTCCTTGCCTGTTTGGGGGCAAGGAGGATATATTGCCGACTCAACATGTTGAATAGACCGTGGATTAGAATGGCTACTGTTAAATAGTGTAATCATCAATGGGGGTTCGCCAATGTTCAGTAGTAAACGCGTGTTGGTCACCGGTGGCGCCGGTTTCTTAGGCTCGCACCTGTGTGACCGGTTGGTCGCGGAGGGGCATGATGTGTTATGTCTTGACAATTTTTTCACCGGCAATAAAAATAACATAATTCATCTAATCGGCCGGCAAAATTTTGAACTAATCCGCCATGACCTGGTCCACCCCATTTATATAGAGGTTGATGAAGTATATAACCTGGCTTGCCCGGCTTCACCGATCCATTACCAGTTTAATCCGATTAAGACCATCAAGACCAATGTCATGGGCGCCATCAACATGTTGGGCCTGGCTAAGAGGGTAAAAGCCAAAATCCTCCAGGCGTCCACCAGTGAGATTTACGGTGATCCCCATGTTCATCCGCAACGTGAAGATTATTGGGGAAATGTTAATACGATCGGCATCAGATCATGTTATGATGAGGGCAAACGCTGTGCGGAGACCCTGTTCTTCGATTATCATCGCCAGAGCAAATTGAACATCAGGGTGGCCAGGATTTTCAATACTTATGGTCCCAGGATGCACCCCAATGACGGCCGCGTCGTCAGCAATTTTATCTTACAAGCTCTAACCAACAGAGATATAACCATCTATGGCGATGGGACCCAAACCCGTTCTTTTTGCTATGTGGATGACATGGTCGAGGGACTGGTCAGGCTAATGAATGGCCCGGATGAGTTTGTGGGACCGGTGAATCTGGGCAACCCTTCCGAGTTTTCCATTGAAGACCTGGCTCGGAAGATCATCGGCTTGACCGGATCGAATTCGGAGCTGGTTTTTAAGCCGCTTCCCCAAGACGACCCCAGACAACGCCGTCCCGACATCAGCCTGGCCAACCAAAATCTAGGATGGACGCCCAGCGTGCCCTTGGAACACGGTTTGTCCAAAACCATCGAGTATTTTGAGCAACTATTAAAAGATGAACCCGGGTTGAGATGATCGGGTTGCGGGTCACTTGAGAAATCTCTTTAGATGTTAAGTTGGATAGATGATCACAACATCGCTGCAGTCTACATTTATCTAAGTATAAATTTAAGGAGGAGACATTATGACGAACACGATGTGGCGATTATTCATCTTGTTATTGTCTTTCGGCCTGCTCTGCCCGCCGAGCTCCCCGGCCGCACCGGTCACTCCCACCATGGTTGAACAAGTAGGACAAACGCAGCTCACGGCCCAGAATCAGGTTGCCTGCGCGGACCAGGCCAAACGGGGAATCGCGGGGTATCAAGATAGAACCGTCGCCTCCATCGGTGAACTCAAGAATAGCCGGGGCGACACCTTGGCCTATGTTTTAACTTTGTCTCCCACGGGTTATATCGTCATCTCCACCGATACCGACATCACGCCGATTATCGCTCAATCGCACGACAGCAATTTCATCTGGGAAGATTCTCCGGCAAATGTCTTGCTCCACCTGGTCACTCTAGACATGGAAAACCGACTTAAAGCCCTACCCGAGACCGGCGCCGCGGTAAAACAAGCCAATAACACCCGCTGGAATAATTACGTCGCCGCCGACGGCGCGCTCGTGTCCCAAATTACCAGAGCCGCCACCTACGGGCCCCTGCTCAGCCCCCCGACATGGAATCAAGATTCGCCCTATAACGGCTACTGCCCCATGGACCCCGTAACCCAAACTAGATCATTAACCGGTTGCGTGGCCACCGCAATGGCCCAGATTGTCAATTATTACGAGAGGCCTGTCTCAGTCACCTTCCTCGCTACCGATAATTACACCACGGACACAAGGAAGATCGACATTACCGCCTCCACCGCCGATATCGCCGGCATCACCTATCCCGCCGGCGGTGATATGGCCGCTCGCCTGTCTTACGCCTGCGGGGTTTCTGTTAAAATGGACTATACCAGCGCCTTTTCCGGCGCCTATACGAAGGACCTGGCCTGGGCCCTCAGATACAGGTTTGGTTATGTCTCCGCCATTTATAAAGACACCTTCAACGATTCGATTTATCCCATCATCCAGAATAACATAAAGAATCGACAGCCGGTGAATTTAGCCATCACCGACATCTCCATCAGCGGGCACTCCATTGTCTGCGACGGCTATAACGACGGCTCCGGTCAGTATCATCTGAACTTCGGCTGGGGCGGGACCACGGATGGTTGGTATAGTCTGCCGTACGGCATGCCCGAACAATACATGCTTATTGATAACGCCGTGACGGATATCAGGCCGAACGGTACGCCGATTCGATATGATTTTGACGGGAACGGACAATCCGACATGCTATGGTATAATTCGTCAACCGGCCAAAGCGTGGCCTGGTTGATGAACGGAACGTCCATCGCCTCCTACGGCAAGATTAACACAGTCAGCGATTTAAATTGGAAAATCCAAGGGGTAGGTGATTTCAACGGCGACGGCAAAGCCGATATCCTCTGGCGCAATGAAGCTACCGGCCAAGTCTGGATGTACCTGATGAACGGGGCGTCCATCGCTTCCCAGGGATCTGTCGGCACGGTCGACGACTTGTCCTGGCAAATTCAAGGCGTGGCTGATTTCAACGGCGACGGCAAGGCCGACATTCTGTGGCGCAATGTGGCCAATGGGGATGTCTATATCTGGTTGATGAACGGTATGATTCCGTCCTCTAAGTCTTCCGTCGGCGCGGTCGGCAACCTGGACTGGCAAATTCAAGGCGTGGGTGATTTCGACGGCGACGGCAAGGCCGACATCCTCTGGCGCAATGTGGCCAATGGGGATGTCTATATCTGGTTGATGAACGGTATGATTCCGTCCTCTAAGTCTTCCGTCGGCGCGGTCGGCAACCTGGACTGGCAAATTCAAGGCGTGGGTGATTTCGACGGCGACGGCAAGGCCGACATCCTCTGGCGCAATGTGGCCGATGGCGAGGTCTATATTTGGCTGATGAACGGTATGACCCCGTCCTCTAAGTCTTCCGTCGGCGTGGTCGGCGACTTGAACTGGAAGATTCAAGGAATCGGTGATTTCAACGGCGACGGCAAGGCCGACATTCTGTGGCGCAATTCCTCCACCGGGCAGGTCTGGATGTACCTGATGAACGGGGCGTCCATCGCTTCCCAGGGGCCGTTAGCCATCATCAACGACTCGAATTGGCAAACCCAACTAAAGTGAGTCCATGCGCCGCCGCGGTGTCGAATAATTGGGCCCGCCGCCGATCGCCCCGTCATCTGAGGATTAAATTTCGTAACCTATCGGCATAATCATATGCCCTGCCGGGTCGCTCCGGTGGGGCTTTTTTTGCGCAGGTTGTGAATCCGGCCCGGGCGAGGTCCACTCTGTCCACGACCGCGCGCGGCCGGTCAGGGTGTGGAAGCCGCCCGGCGATGTTGAAATTTAGCAATATTTTAATCAGTTATTATATCAAAATTACTTTGCCGGACCCACCGATTCATGTTATATAGCAAAAAATCAAATGACATTGTGCCGCAACACGCAACCCGTAACACGCAATTCGAACCCCGTAACACGATTGACCGACACCGAAAAGGGAACCTGTTAGAATGAGATCCATTTTTTCCAGCCCTATTTTTAGACGTAAGCTGGTTCTCCTTTTTGGTGATGATCTGTGCATTATCTTTGGTGAGTTGTTGGTTTTTTCTTTGTACTGGGTACTTAGAGGCAACTTTGATTATTCGATGTTGCCTAGACAATCGGTCATCATCTTGCCAACTATTTTTTTCTACTTCATCACGTTTTATATATTTGGCCTGTACACGCTGGAACACCTCCCGTCCAGAGTCTATTCGCTCCTGCCCCGAATTATATTGGCCGTGGTCATCAACGCCATTCCCCCCATAATCTACAGTTTTATATTTTCTAAGTATCTTCCGGGGATGGGTCGCATCGTCATCATCACCAAAATACCTGTAATTATCCTTTTGATCACTTTGTGGCGGCTTTTTTTCAATACCGTGGTGATGAAAAACATCAAGCTGCCCAGGGTGGGCATAATCTTATCTCCCAAGTATGCCAATGAATATTTGAGAGATTTGCTGCCGTACAATGGCATCGAGATCGACCTGGCCGCGATTTGCATCTTTTCCACCAATGACGAGACGTTCTGCCCTGTGCTTGAGGATGTCCCGCGCCACGTGAATCTCGTGGCCACGATTGAGGAATTAAGTACCATCCCAAACATTGACATGATTGCCATTCCGGAAGATACCCAGCAATTGAACTCGGCTGATATTGATTTGCTTATGCAACTCCGGGTGTCGGGCATGAGGCTGATGGACCTGCCTTCATTTTATCGCAAATTAACCCTTAAGACTCCGATTTTTTTTGTGGATAATCAGTGGAAGCTGAACTTCATGGGCCTCCTTTTACCGGAACGGGATATTTTTCTGAAGGCTAAGGCCATAGTCGATCGGATGGGCAGTCTTGTGCTCCTGGTGTTGTTGTCGCCCGTAATGCTGCTCATCGCCCTGGCCATCAAATTGGAATCTCCCGGTCCGGTGTTTTTTATTCAAGAACGACTGGGATTCTTGGAGATCCCGTTCAAGATTTATAAGTTCCGGACCATGGTTGTGGATGCTGAGCGAAAATTCGGCAGCCTGTGGGTCCAGAAAGATGACCCCCGCGTCACCAGAGTGGGAAAGCACTTACGCCGCCTGCGGTTAGACGAGCTTCCTCAGTTGATTAACGTGCTTATCGGGGAGATGAGCTTTATAGGACCCCGGCCGATGAAACCTGACTTCGCCCGCCGGGTCAAACAAAGAATCAATTTTCACCCCATCCGACACGTTGTCAAACCTGGGATCACCGGTTGGGCCCAGATTAATATGCCCTACGTCGGTTCTATTACCGAGGAACTGGAAAAATTTCAATATGATCTGTTTTATATTCAGTCCCAATCAGCTCTGTTGGATCTATATATAATAATTAACACTATTCATTACGTCTTGATTCCACGGGGACAATGACAATATAATGTTGTGTGTTGCGGGTTTCTGGTTGAGGATTGCAGTTGCGGATCATAGGTGAAGGTATGGATCTAAAGAAGTCGTTTCGTTTTGCCTGGTCACCATATGTCGTGGCCATAATGGTCACCGCGGCCGGCGCCGCCCTGCGGGTGTGGCCACTGCAATCTCTGGGTTTGCGTCTTTGTTTTTTAACTTTTTATCCGGCGGTTACGGTCTCGGCTCTTTATGGAGGCATTGTTTCCGGTTTATTATGTACAATTCTCTCCGCTTCTATTATATTGTTCTTATGGCCGATGTACGCCGGTCAACCCGTTATCCGCGATTTTGCCGACTGGCTGGGCATGGCCGTCTTCCTCATAAACGGTGCGCTGATCTCGGGTGTCTGTGAGGCGATGCTGCGAGCCAACATCCGGGCGAAGCTGGCCAAGGAGCAGGCCGAAGCAGCCAATCAGACCAAAGGCCAATTTCTGGCCAACATGAGTCATGAGATTCGGACCCCCATGAATGCCATTGTCGGCTTGAGCCACCTGGCCCTGAAAACGGACCTGAGTCCCAAGCAACGTGACTATCTAAGCAAAATTCAATCCTCCTCCCGCTCCCTGCTGGGCATCATCAACGACCTCTTGGACTTCGCCAAAATCGAAGCTAAAAAAATCCAAATCGAAGCTACCAGGTTTGATTTAGGCCAAGTGTTGGATGAGATATACAACATGATTGGCCAAAAGGCCGATGAAAAAGGATTGGAGATTGTTTTCCGGATCGATCCCGACGTCCCCACCGCCCTGCTTGGTGATCCTTTGCGGTTGGGCCAGGTGTTGACCAACCTGGTCAATAATGCCGTTAAATTCACCGAAGCCGGCGAGATCGTGGTGTCCGCGGAACTGGTATCCCGGCGCGACCATCGGGTGGCCGTCAGATTTTGCGTCAGAGATACCGGCATCGGCCTGACTGAAGAACAGAAGTCGAAGCTCTTCCACGCCTTTAGTCAGGCTGACGAATCTACAACTCGGAGGTATGGCGGCACTGGACTGGGCCTGGCCATCAGCAAGCGGCTGGTTGAACTCATGGGCGGGAATATTCAGGTGGAAAGCATCCTGGGGCAGGGAAGCGCTTTCATCTTCACCATTGATCTTGGTCTGCAGCCCAAGGGGTCGGGAAAATCGCCGGGCGCACCGGTCGACCTACATGGGTTAAGAGTCATGGTGGTGGATGATAGCGCCTCGTCACGGGAAATTTTAGAGAGCATCCTGGTTTCTTTTTCCTTTCAGGTCAAAACCGTTGATTCCGGTCCGGCCGCCCTGGCCGAGCTGGCCCGCATCACAGATCAGGAAGAACCACCCTACGACCTCGTCCTGCTGGACTGGAAGATGCCGGAGATGGATGGAATCGAAACAGCCCGGCGGATCAAGCATCATCCCAAATTGACTAAAATCCCAACTCTATTCATGGTTACGGCCTATGGCCGGGAAACCGTCATGCACCAGGCTGAAGAATTAGGGATAGAGGGTTTCCTGGTTAAGCCGGTCAGTGAATCCCTCCTGTTGGCCGCCATTATGAATGTCTTCCAACGGGAAGGCGACAGACCCCGGCACATTTTGCCGCCGGAAAATATCCAAACAGAGACGTTGGAGGCGATTCGGGGGGCCCATGTCCTGGTCGTGGAGGATAACGAGATTAATCAGCAGGTCGCCCGAGAAATTCTGGAGGGAGCCGGATTAAATGTCAAGCTGGCCGGCAATGGTCAAAAAGCGGTGGAAATGGTTGCAGATATGTTCCCCCAGTTAGATGTGGTGTTGATGGACTTGCAGATGCCGGTGATGGACGGCTACGAGGCCGCTCGGTTGATCCGCCGGGATCTGGGCATCCTGGATTTGCCCATTATTGCCATGACCGCCCACGCGTTGGTCACGGAAAAGCCGAAGTGCCTGGAAGCCGGCATGAACGATCATATTCCCAAACCGGTCGATCCGGAAGAACTGCTGTCCACCCTGGCCGGATGGATCAAACCAGATCCCGAAGGCCGGCGACGGTTCAGCCCCCGTCCGACGCCTCCTCAGGATGAGGCTGGTCCGACCCAACTTCCAGATACCCTTCCCGGACTTGATATCGCTGCGGCGCTCAAAAGGCTGAATGGAAATCAGGCTTTCCTGATAAAATTACTCCAAGACTTTCATTGTGATTTTTGTGAAGTGAGAGACAGACTGCATCAGTCTTTAAAGAACAAAGACTATGCCTCAGCCCAACGAACGGCCCACACCTTGAAGGGAGTAGCCGGGAACCTCTCCGCCAAGGGCATATCCGATGCCGCCGCGGCCCTGGAGACAGCTATAGAACAGGGCGCCGCAGCCCGGTATCCGGTACTGCTGGATAAACTAGACCAGGTCCTGTCTCCGCTAATTGAGTCCATATCTCATCTCTTTTTAGTTCAGGCACAGGATCAGCCGACTGAGACGGAATCACCACCCGGCCGGAAATATGATCCCGAGCGCCTGACCACCCTGTTAATCGAATTTGATGACCTCTTGAAAAGAAACAACATGTCCGCCAGGAAACATTTTTCTTTGCTCAAAGATCATTTGCCTGGGAAGGAGTTCCAAGAAGGAATGAAGCAGATCGAAGTCTTGATGGACAAACTTGACTTCAAAGGCGCCAGGGCGTCGCTCCAATCCATCGCCCAAGCCCTGAATGTGATTTTACCTTAATGAGAGAGATCATGGCTGCAAACAAACAAAAGATACTTATAGTTGATGACACTCCCCAAAATATTGAGGTCTTAGCCGAGGTCTTAGGACCGGACCAGGAAATCCTTTTTGCCGTTAGTGGCCGGGATGGGCTGGACATCGCTCTCTCCGAAGCGCCCGATCTTATCTTGCTCGATGTCATGATGCCGGAGATGGACGGGTATGAAGTCTGCACCCGACTTAAGGCTGAGGAGCGGACCAAAGATATACCGGTGATTTTTATCACGGCCTTGAACCAGGAAGATGATGAGGCCAAGGGGCTTGAAATAGGGGCGATCGACTATATTACCAAACCCATCAGCCCACCCATCGTCCGGGCCAGGGTTAAAAATCACCTTGAATTAAAGCGATATCGGGATTTTTTGGAGAATTTGTCATCGTTGGATGGATTAACCGGGGTGCCCAACCGTCGTCGCTTTGATGAATGCTTAGACCTGGAATGGCGGAGAGCCTTGCGGTCAGGGGGACCCTTCGCCCTGATCATGATGGACATCGACTTTTTCAAAGCCTTCAACGACAACTATGGCCACGTCCTGGGCGATGATTGCCTTAAACGAGTGGCCGCGGCCCTGGCTACAGTTGCCCGCAGACCAGGTGATATGGTCGCCCGGTACGGCGGCGAAGAGTTTGTTTGTCTGCTGCCGGAAACAAATATCGAAGGGGCTGTGCAGGTAGCCGATAGTCTTCGTGAAAAAGTGATATCCCAGGGCATCCCACACCGGTTTTCGTCTGTTGCGGGTCATGTGACCATGAGTTTCGGCGTAGCCGTAATGATTCCATCGCTGAACAAATCACCCACAGACCTGATTAAACTGGCCGACGAACGTCTCTATCAGGCCAAACAAACCGGCCGCAACCGAATCATAAGTTGAACGGGTTGCGTGTTACATGTTACAGGTTACAAGTTTTTTGGTTACACGTTACTGGTTTGGGGTCCGCTTGCATCGTCAGGCCTGTTCCGATTTAAACAGTAACTTACATAAATTAGTTTAATTGATTAGGGCAGAAATAAGCTGGTCCGGGTCAAAACACGACGCTTCGCACCGGAGATAGAAACGAAACCGGGACCCAACAACATGCAACATGTAATATGTAACCTGCAACAGCCTAGTCCACCTGGTCGTAATGAGAGAAGTACATGGTGAAGGAACCGCGACCCTGGGTGGCGGAGCGGATGGCGGTAGAGTAGCCGAACATCTGTCTTAGAGGTACGGAAGCCTGGAGTACGCTGATTTTTGCCCTGGGGGTGATGCCCTCTATTTTACCGCGACGGGCGTTCAAATCACCGATAACTTCACCCAAGAAATCCTCCGGGACGACCACCTCCACCCGCATGATCGGCTCCAACAAGATGACCTGGGCCTTGGCGCAGGCCGCCTTAAAAGCCAAGGCAGAGGCGATCTTAAAGGCCATTTCGCTTGAAAAATCGGGATGGACTGATACGCTCAGGAGTTCGGCCCGGACATCCACCATGGGATATCCGGCAGATACGCCGCCGGCCATGGATTCCATGACCCCTTCTTCGATGGGGGCGAGGAAATGAGCGGAAAGGAGTTCCTCACTGACCTGGTTGATGAATCGGTTGCCGCTGCCCCTGGTGCGGGGTGAAACCCGCAGTGTGACCGTGGCCCGATGGTGGGATCCGGCCAGCTCGCGGTCAAATGTTTCGGTGTATTCAGCCTTTTCCTTGACGCACTCACGGTAAACGACCTGGGGCTTGCCCACATTCACATCCAGGTTGTGCTCCCGTTTGATGCGGTGGACCAGCACCTCCAGATGGAGTTCTCCCATGCCGGATATAATTGTCTGACCGGTGTCCTCATCCTGGTTAAAATGGAAGGTGGGATCTTCTTCAGCCAGGGATTGGAGTACCTGGAACAGCTTTTCTTGATCACCGATCGATTTAGGTTCCACTGCAACCGAAATGACCGGTTCGTAAATATCAATGGGCTCCAGCAAGATCGGATGGTCTTTGGGACACAGCGTATCGCCGGTTTTGGTTTTTTTCAACCCCATGACGGCCACGATGTCTCCTGCCGCGGCCGCGTCCAATCGCTCCCTTTTATTGGAGTGCATTTTCAGAATTCGGGAAACTTTTTCAAAGGACTGACGGGTGGGATTGTAGACCTCGGCCCCGGTGGCGAGCTTGCCGGAATAGATGCGCAGATAAGCCACCTTGCGGCCCTGATCCATCTGGATCTTAAAGGCCAGGGCAGACAGAGGCTGGGTATCGGCCGATGGTCGCGTAACGTTATCCCCGGTGTTGGGATCATGGCCGGAAACCGGCGGAACATCCAGGGGGGTGGGTAAGTAGCTGACAATCCCGTCCAGCAATGGTTGCACGCCCTGGTTCCTTAAGGCCGCACCGCAGAAAACAGGCACAATCTTGAGGCCGATGGTTCCCCGCCGAATAGCGGCCTGGAGATCCTTCAGCGGTACTTCTGTTTCAGCCAGGTACTTTTCCATAATCCCATCGTCAAAATCAGCGGCCTTCTCTATCAACTGTTCTCGATATTCTAAGGCCGTCTCCAGGTCGTCTTCGGGGATGTCGCGCTCCTCAAGCTCCATTCCCAGCGATTCTTTACGCCAGACGATCCACTTCATTTTAATCAGATCAATCACCCCGTCAAAGGTCTCTTCCTGACCATGGGGCAACTCCAACAACAGGGGATCAGCATGGAGCCGGTCCTTGATCATGTCGACGCAATTAAAAAAGTTGGCCCCCACTCGGTCCATCTTGTTGATAAACACGATCTTGGGCAAATGATATTTATCCGCCTGACGCCAAACCGTCTCGGACTGGGGTTCCACCCCGCCCACCGCGCAAAAGACACCTATCGCTCCGTCTAATACCCGAAGGGATCGTTCCACTTCGATGGTGAAGTCCACGTGGCCGGGGGTGTCAATAATATTGATCACCGCTTCTTTCCAGAGGCAGGTGGTCACCGCCGAGGTGATGGTGATGCCGCGCTCTTGTTCCTCCGGCATCCAGTCCATGATGGCCTCGCCATCGTGCACCTCGCCCATTTTATGTGATTTACCGGTATAATATAGGATGCGTTCGGTCAAGGTCGTCTTGCCGGCGTCAATGTGGGCCATGATACCGATGTTTCGGATTTTTTGTAGTCTAGATGGGGCAGCCATGGTGGTTACATTCCTAAGTGGCGACGGGTCGCTAGCCCGGGTCAATGACCCTTAGTTAATCTGTGGTAACATTTAGACAAAAAAAAGATACGCCGTTTCCTTGAAATGTGATAATGTAAGGGATTATGGACCAGCCTGTCAAGGTAAAAACCTGCTCTCGACTATTTAACTGGAGACACCAGGGGATATCTGCGCCTCTTTGACGAGGGGATTATACACCAGGGCTCTCTTCTTATCCCTCTGCGCCCGCCGCGGTTAGGCTCTTAAAAAAAGGGAAATAATGCAAACCAAGATTGGCTACGATGAAGCTTTTAATCTGACGCTCAACCGAATCGGGGAAACGTCCCATGAAGAAGCAGGAATTTTAGACCTGTCGGGCCGCATCCTGGCCGAAGCGGTGACGGCCAAGGTGGATAGCCCCATGAACGATGTGTCCCGAAAAGACGGGTTCGCCGTTTTTTCCCAAGATGTGCATGGAGCTTCGCCGGATCGGCCGGTAGGTCTGCCGTGTGACGGATTTACCGGGGCTGGAGACACCCGCGAACTGCAGTTGCAACCGGGGCGAACCATGAAGATTATGACCGGCGCTCGTCTCCCGGCCGGAGCGGACGCGGTCCTGGCCGGCGAATTTTGTGAGGAACAAATCGAGTTGGTCAAGTGTTTCGGTGAGGCTGAACCTGGCCGGAATATCCTGCCACATGGTACGGATGTGACCAAAGGTGAAGTGATCGCCCGCCGCGGGGACCTGGTCACTCCGGCCTTGATGGGCCTCTTAGCTGCGGCGGGGTGCGACCGGGTCAGGGTGTTTCGCCGCGTCAGGGTGGCCGTGATCGCCACTGGAAATGAAATCACCCTTCCCGGCCGGCCTCTGTCCCCTGGTGCCGTCTACGCCAGCAACCTGGTTGAGACCACTGGGTGGCTGCAGCGCTTTGGGATGATCCCGGTCCATGCCCAGGCCCCGGATGACTCGCCGGCCCTTACCCAGACCATTTTGGACCTGGCGCCTCAGGTAGACGCTCTGGTGTCCAGCGGCGGCGCCTGGACCAGTGAGCGGGATTTGATGCTGACCGTGCTCCAGGGCCTGGGATGGCAAGGCATTTACCACCGGGTCAGGATGGGACCCGGCAAAGCAGTGGGGTTCGGTCTTTATCAGGGACGACCATTTTTTATCTTGCCCGGCGGTCCGCCTTCACACGAGCTGGCCTGGCTCAAACTGGCTTTGCCCGGATTGTTGGCCTTTTCCGGATATCACGGCCCGGCCTTCCCGGTGGTCAAGGCGCGGTTGACCGAAACGGTCCGGGGGGTGAGAGACTGGACCCAGTTTATTCATGCTCAAATAAATCCGACACCCACTCACCTGGAAGTCACCCCCTTTAAACCGACCAGCCGGCTAAAATCCATGGCCCGCAAGGACACCGTGATCACTATACCGGAAGGTCAGGAGGAGATCCTGGCCGGGACGGTTGTTGATGTTGAATTATTGAGGAGTTAAGCTCAATCTGGATTGACCGTGCTGATACGGTCGAAAGTTGGTGGATGCTAATGCGGCCTTTGCCGATGGGTGCCGGTGTTCATCCCGGCAGGAGAATATAAACAAAGTTTCTTGATTGCTGCATTGTCTTGTGGTTTCCGATCCTCCGGCCCCCTATTTGGTGTGTTGATGACGGATGAAGAGAATGAGAGTCCGATGGTTGTTAGTCCTGGCCCTGATCTGGCGGCTTTGTCTTATGCCGGGGCAGGTGGAGGCGAAGCGGGGCTGCTGCGCTGGGCACGGCGGGATGTGTGGCGGCAAATGTTGCGACGGCACACCATTAAGTGTCAAATGTTCGGGAGCAGGGAAGAGCAGTGGGGCTGCCCCTGGGAAAGGTCGTCAGAGTCCTTCGTCAGCCGGCGGTGTTACCCCGGACACATCGGGCGACCGGCAGGCGGATGATCCATCCCGGACAATCACCCCCTGGCATCAATTCACGCCGAGGTTACCTCATGCCGCCGGAGTGTATCTGGAACAAGGGGACATTTACCTGGCCCATGAGGAGTACCACCGGGCTATCCGGGAATATAACGACGCCCTGGAAAAGGAACCCAAGAATGCCGTAGCCTTTAATAACCGCGGCATCGCCTACTATCACCTGGGGCAGTATGCCGAGGCCATTTCCGATTACGACCAGGCCATTATATTAGACCCCGGATATGCCAAAGCCTATTTCAATCGAGGACTGGCCCGTCATAAGTCCGGAGAACCGGACAGGGCGTTGAGTGATTTTAAGACGTCAGCCCGGTTAGGCCACGGATCGGCGCAGGAATGGCTTAAATCTAAGGGATCCACCTGGTGATCCGCCCTTTACCCTTGCGTTATGTTTAATAAAATGTTACAAAGCGGCTTGTTCTTTTATTGAAGACCACCTGGAAGGCCGGGACCCAAAGGAGGTGAAAAGAGCCGTACCGCTTGTTAGTCCTTGGATGTCAGGCCGTGGAACTATCCTTAATTGATCTGCCATACACATCGGTAAACCAAGGGGGACATAATGAAATTATTGAGATTATCAGGAGTCGGTTTATTAGTCGCGGGACTGGTCACGGCTTTCTCCGGACTATCCCTGGCTCAAGGGACGGCCACCCCCCAGGAGATCGTCAAAAAGGTCCGGGAGGCGGCAGCCTTTCTAAGCAAATCCGGTGAAAGCGGCCTGGCCGAGTTCAATAAGAAAAAATCGAACGGGGTCTGGAAAGACACCTATATTTTTGTTTATGATTGCGAAAAAGGGACCATCGCGGCCCATTCCCAGCAACCTGGCCTGATTGGTAAAAGTCTGACAGGGCTGAAGGACGTCAAGGGAAACCTCTTTTTTGTTCAGCTCTGCGACGCGGCTAATAAACCCGGAGGAGCCTGGGTGGAATACTGGTGGCCAAAGCCGGGCACCAAGGAACCATCTAGAAAGATCAGCTTTATGCTCCAGGCCGGCAGTTCACCCTACCAGGTCGGCGCCGGAATTTATGATGACAAGATGAGTCTCGATGAACTTCACAAGGTGGTTAACTAGATAATGCTCCCGGGAGACGCACTCTCCCGCGTCTCTATGGCCAAGGGAGCAAACTGAATTTATTGATATTTTTTAGTTTTTCATTTCACACATGGGACAAGGCGGGGCTTCTTCTTTTTATCCTCATACATACATGCGTCGGCGCGGGAGAGAAGATCGTCAAAACTGCATGGCTGACCAGGGTGGTAGTGAACAATACCCGAGCTTATTGATATGTTGTATGGTCTCAAGTCATTTGCATTTCTATTATCCGTGACTTTCTTTAGTCTTTCGGCCAGAAGTCCGTCGCCGAGGGGTGCTTCCTCCAAGCCAATGACCACAAATTCATCGCCGCCGATCCGGGCGATAATGTCTGATTCCCGGAATACTTTTTTTAGGGATTCCGTAGTGTTTATGAGGGCCGTATCGCCTGCTTTATGGCCAAGGGAATCATTGATCCATTTAAAGTTGTCCAGGTCTATGAACACAAGGAACATTTTTTTGTTTAGCCGGTCGGCGATCTTTAGTTGTTGTGGGGCAACGGTCTCTAATCCACGCCGGTTATATAAGCCGGTTAGGGGATCAGTAAGTGATAACGCGTTAGTCGCCGACAAGAGACGATGCCGTTCTATGGCGCAACGGATAGCAAGCACTAAAAGATCATAATTTACCCGCCCCTTGATCAGATAGTCCTGGGCGCCATGCTGAACAGACTTTATGGCCAGTTCTTCATCGTCAATACCGGTCAATATGATTATTGGTATTTCAGGAAACTCATGATGGATTTTGGAATAAGTATCGAACCCATCCGAGTCCGGTAAAACCAAGTCAAGCAATATGATGTCGATCTCTTTACCGGAGAGGCAGGCCAGAGCCGTAGCCAGGCTGCCCCTATGTTCCAACACAAAATTAATACCTTGAGACCCCGAGAGAATTTCTTCGATCATGGAACTAATTATAATGTCATCTTCAACTATTAGGACCCTAACTTGCATTCTTTCCTCCAAATAGATGCACTCTTAGCCGCAGTCTCCCTCACAGGTGAACGATCTGCCTACAGTTTTCAGCCAAAAACGACATATTAGGGTCTTCCCCTCATCATAGTCTGTCGGATCGAGATAACTAACCGGAGTCTGGTATTTTTTATCACGGGTGCTGAAAGATGTCCGCCGATTGCGTACGAAGGAGAGTCTACTTATATTCCATAGCTTATCATAAAGGGGAAAATCCACCGATGTCAACCGAATTTTTCCGGTTTCTATTTTAGAGAAGTCCTATAATTTATATATAGTTGATGGTAGATAGAAGATAGACTTACGCTCAACGCAAAGGATTGCCCTGGGATAATACTTCCAGAACTCGTGCGACTTCAATTTCTATTTTACCTAAGTATATATTGACTTTTTCCAGGTCGTCTTTTCTACCGAAGTCTTCCAATTGCCTGGCGCAATCATTCAACGCCACGGCGCCAAGAGTAGCCGCCGAACCTTTCAGAGAATGAGCTGTTTTAGTTAACGCATTGATGTCATTACTAATCGACGCATCATTAAGTGCGGTTATCTTTTTTGGCAAATCGTCTTTAAAAAGTTCAAGCAATTCATCAAGGAAGTCCTTCTTGCGGCCAAATTTATCAGCCAGCCAGACCAAATCAAATACCGGTAATTCTTTATCAGACAAGTCTGGATGCCGGGTGGTGATTACGGTTTTCATATCCTTGGGACTAGTCAAATGGGGGGCGACTTGTTTAATGACATGGACTAGCTCTTCGACATCAATCGGCTTGGTAATATATCCGTTCATCCCGGCCGCGAGAAAGGTTTCCCGATCTCCCTTCATGGCGTGAGCAGTTTGAGCGATTATGGGAATCCGGGGGTCGAATTTGTCGCCAGTGGAGTTTCTAATTAAAACAGTAGTTTCAATCCCATCCATCTCCGGCATGGATATGTCCATCAGAATCAGATGGAATCGCTCCTTTTCCAATTGCTCTAAGACCTCTCGACCATTTTTCGCCACCGAAACGCTATGCCCCAGGCTCTCTAAAAACTCAGTCGCGAAGGTTTGATTCAATTCATTATCTTCAGCCAATAGAATCTTTAGGGGTTTCAATTGAACCTGGGTTACTCCTTTAGCAGTGACGACCGGGTGGTCATGGCCGGGCGAAGCCAGGTCGAATTCGGCGGTGAAATAGAAGGTCGACCCAACGCCGGCAGCGCTTTTGACCCAGATGGAGCCATTCATCATCTCGACCAGTCTCTTCGATATAGTCAGTCCCAACCCCGTGCCGCCGAATTTTCTCGTGGTTGACGAGTCGGCTTGAGTAAAAGAATCAAAAATTACTTTCTGCTTATCATCAATAATTCCGATGCCCGTATCTTGCACCGAAAAGAGCAGACGAATGGGGTCGGCTTGTATCGTTGATGGATCCTTGTCCCACTGTTTTTCTAAAGTCACCCGGATCTCTATCTCCCCGGCCTGAGTGAATTTTATGGCGTTCCCGACTAAATTTGTAATTATCTGCCCTAATCTATCCGGGTCGCCGTAAAGCCGGACCGGTATGTCGGGGTTGATCTCTAAATACAAAGCCAGGCCCTTATCTTTGGCGGCGAGAGATAGGTTACTGATGATTTGATCTAATACTTCATTAAGGACAAAATTTGTCAAGGCCAGCTCAAATTTTCCGGCTTCGATTTTAGAAAAATCCAAGATGTCGTTAATTAAAGTTAATAGGGCATCAGATGCGTTCTTAACAGCCAATAATTGATTCTTCTGTTTGGCGGACAATTCACTGTTAATGGCTAAACGGGTCATGCCCATGATCACGTTTAAAGGCGTCCGAATTTCATGACTCATATTGGCGACGAATTCGGACTTGGCCTGGTTGGCTGCCTCGGCCTTTTCTTTGGCCCGGATAAGCTCTTGTTCCATCCTCTTCCGTTCGGTAATATCCGTTACTGTTCCGACGAAACCAATGACGGTTCCATCAACTTTTCTTTCTGGAATAGCTCGGCCAAGGACCCAGCTTATTTCGCCGGTCCGTCTTTTAAAACGCCATTCATCCTCATAATACGAATCAAAAGCAACTGAGTTTTGCCATCCGGTGAATATTCTAGAGGCGTCATCAGGGTGTAAAGACCTGGCCCAACCGGTTCCCTTGGCCTCTTCTATTGATAACCCAGTGATATCACTCCATCGATCAGAGACAAAGACATAAGTGCCCTGCGCGTCGGTCCGGAAAATCCCGACCGGCGCAATTTTAGCGATATTCTTAAATAAAGCCTCGCTTTGTTTTAGAGCGTCTTCTGCCCGTTTTAGGTTGGATATATCCCGAGCCGCGGCAAAAACGCCCAATACTTGACCCGTTTCCTCCCAGTAAACACTGGCGTTATAAAGAACATGAAATATCTGTCCCGACCGGTGCTGGATGGCTAGAGGGTAATCTGTGACCCGGCCTTGCGAAAATACCATCTTATAGCCGTCCTTAGCCTTATCCGGTTCGGTAAAATAGTCGGAAAAACACTGCCTATGAGATATTCTCTGGATACCCCCGTGACCATTTCGGTGGCCCGATTAACATCGGTGATCTTACCCTCGGGGCTGATCGTGACCAGCGGATCAAGGCTGGCTTCAATCAGGCTACGGTTATAGGAGAATGATTTTTTAACTTTTTCTTCAGCCAATTTGCGATCCGTAATATCGTGAAAAATTTCCAGCTTGGAGATGGCGCCATCTTCATTGAAAAACGGGGTATCGAATAACTCATAGATTCGTCCGGTCTTAGGCAACTGGAATTCCCATAAGACCGACTTGCCGGCAAAGACCTCGTCATTTTTGCACCACGGGCATGACAATGTTCGCTCGTATAAGTATTCATAGCACTTTCGTCCGTTAACCGGACCAAAATCCTTTTCAATGGAGGGGTTGATGTATTCGACCTGGTGTTGCTGGTTTACGATGTAAATACCATTAGGCATGGAATCCAGGATACCGCGTAATCTATTACGTTCTACCTGGAGAGAAGCTTCCGCCTTTTTGCGGGCGGTAATATCAAGGTGAGTACCGGTAGCCCGAAAGGCTTCGCCGGCGGCATCGCGTTCCACAACTTTCCCCTTGCCCAAGACCCAGACCCAGTCACCTGATTTTGATTTTAGCCTGTGCTCAGCTTCATAAAAAGGTGTTCGGCCTGATTGATGTTCCTGCCACCTGGCCATCACCCGATCAATATCTTCAGGGTGTAATAGGTTGATCCAGCTATTGAACTCCGGCTCAACTTCATCGAGTCCATATCCCAGCATAGCCGCCCAACGTTCATTAAATATACACCGGCCGGTCTGGATGTTCCAATCCCACAGGCCCAGGTCACCGCCTTGCAAGGCCAGTTCCAGCCGTTCTTCGTTTCTACGGATGACATTCTCGGCCAGCTTGCGGTCGGAAATATCGTATCCCAGTCCGATCAACCCAACGATCGTGCCGGATTCATCTTTAACCGGAACTTTGCGTGTCGACACCACCAATCTCTTTTTCCCATCAATCATTTCCTCTTCAACTTCAAGATCAGGTACCGCACCAGACAAGATGCGTTGATCGTCGGAATGATACTTCTCCGCCAGGTTTGGGGGAAAAAAATCATAGTCGGTTTTACCGGGGACGTCATCAGGACTTATATTGACTGCGTCACAGAAGACCCGATTAGCCGTGATATAGGTGGATCGATGGTCTTTAAAAAAGGCAAAGCCGGGTAAACAATCCATGAGGATGTTGAACTCCCGGTATCGCCGGCGTTCCCACTCCTCGGCCTGCTTGCGAACCGTGATGTCTTCCGCTACGCCGGCTCGCCGGATTATTTGACCGGCCTGGTCTTTTATCGGGAAGGTTCTCGCCCGAATCCATCTGATCGTTCCATCGGGACGAACAATCCGATATTCTTCATCAAAAATTTCCTGTCTCAATATTTCTTCATGTCCCAGGTGGGCCGCGATTCTGGCTCTATCTTCATGATAAATAGCGTTGACGAATGATAAGGGATTTTCATATAAGCTTTGGCAGGACCGGCCCCAAATTCTTTCATAGGCGGGACTGATGTATAAGACTTCTCGAGTGGTTCTGAGCCAGAAGACTTCATCGGCGTTTTCAGCCAACTGCCTAAATTTCTCCTCACTCTGCTTCAACAGAGTTTCCGTTTGTTTTCGGCCGGTAATATCAGTGGCTATTCCGCAGACGGCGTAAGGTTTCCCCTCCGAGTTGAGCAAAGGGAACTTATTGGAAATGTATGCCCGGACCTGGCCGGCCGTGGGGATTATTTCTTCTAATTCCATATGAACATTGTTGCGGAGAACCAGTTGATCTTGTTGTCTAAGGGTTGCAGCCAACTCCGGCGGGAAAAGATCAAAATCAGTTTTGCCTTCTATATTTTTCTGGGGTATCTGAAAGATGTTCTCAAATTGGCGGTTGACTAAAATATATCTCCCTTCTAAGTCTTTGATGAATATTACGTTAGGTGAATTGTCCAGCACGGCCCGCAGGAGTTGTTCTTTTTCCTGAAGGGCCACAGCCGCCTGTTTCTGATCGCTGATATCTCGGGCCACACCCACAAAACCGATGTACAGCCCTTGCTCGTCTTTTAGCAGAGTCGAGGTCATCCAGGTGGGAAAAATTGTTCCATCCTTTTTGCGATGGCCCACTTCACATTGATGAAAATTGTTTTTCATGGCCTGATCGCCAAATGGAATAACATCGCGGCAGATTTGTTTCTCGGTATGGAACATAATTAAACTCTGTCCCAAACACTCTTCCTTGGAAAACTGGTGCATTTTAGCCCAGGCCGAATTGAGGTACAGGACTTGTCCTTCGGTGTCGACTACGACCAGGCCGTCTATGGCGCTTTCCACGGCATGTTCGAGCAGACGTAATGATTTCTCGGCCTGCTTTCGTTTGGTGATATCATCGACTACCCCAAAAGAGCCGACGAAAAAGCCCAGGTCGTCATAAAGGGTCGAAGCTGAAATACGAGTATAAATTACCTGGCCATCTCTTCTAATCAATTCCACTTCATACTGTTCGCCGATGCCCTGTTTCCGGCGCTCCAGTCGTTCTTTTAAAAAGTCATGATATTTTTCCGGGACATAGGATAATAACGGTTTCCCCTTGAGATCATCAACGGGATAGTCCAGGATTTCAGCCATCCTGGGATTTGTAAAAGTGATTAACCCCTTATCGTCGATGGCAATAATCCCTTCCCAGGCTTGTTCGACTAAGCGGCGATACCTCTCTTCACTCCGGCGCAGCAAATCCTCCGCCTGTCGGCGATCCGTGATATTGATCCCTAAATTCATGATCATCGGGGCGCCGTCAGTGTCCATAAAAGGATATTCATGAACCTGATAAATCTGATTATCCGGACCGGCATATTCCCATGCCACCGATTCATGGGTTTCAAATACACCAGACGTCGGGCAGTCTCGGCAGGTGGTGGAACTTTGCCTAAACACCTCATGACAAAGCTTATGTTCAGGATCGCCGAATGCTTCCTTAAAGTAATTATTGCTAAATTGAATGGTGAAATCCGGCGCCACAAGACAGACATACCCTGGTAAGTTATTTAAAATTGAGGACAGCCTATTTCTTTCGACTTCCAGGGCGTATTCCAGCCTTTTTGCCTCCGAGATATCTTCAACTACGCCTATCGCGCCAGAAAAGTCGCCTTCAGACGATTGTAACCTCTTGTGCCGGGCCCTGATCATGATATCCTTACCACCGCAAACAGTGTGGTAGCCCCCTTCAAAAAAACCTGAACCAGTTATCAAGGCGTCTTCGATGGCCCCGCGGGCCGGACCTCCGGGCATGGATTTGATCATATTAAAACCGATCAATTTATCTTTCGGCGCCCCGGTAATATGGCAGAACTGTTCATTACATTCGGTTATGACGCTGTCTTGATCAAAATGGATTATGCCTAAAGGGGATTGCTCGAAAATCATCTTGTATATTTGTTCCCTCTCATGGAGTTTATCGTCCGCCTGCCGCCGGGCAGCTTCCTTTTCAGCCAGGGATATGACCATTTCGTGAAATAGGCGGATAAGATGCCCCAGTTCATCACCTGACGAAGGTAACTCCACCCGAACGTTTTGATCACCTTGTTTTATCCGTTCCATGGCGCCGCCGAGCGTCTTGATTCGATTAATGATCCCATACTTCCCTAGAAACCAGGCAATCACCACGGCCAACAATAAAGACAGCGCCAAAAGAATAACGTTCAGGATAAGTGTCGATCTCCCCCCGGCTAATACTTGAGCCTTGGGGTAACCAACTCGCAGATAGAGATATGGTGAGGCCTTCTCGGTTAAGCGCAATTGTTTGAAGGCATGGATGCGCACAATGTTATCCCATCCGGGTTCGGTAAATGTTCCTTCGGGCTGAGAGCCGGACATCCACCTGAACACGCGCGGCAAAACCGGCCCACCGACCTTTTTTTCCGGATCAGGTTTCCGATATAAAATTATACCGTTATGGTCAGCCAGGGTGATACTGGAGCCTTCCGGCAGCCTCAACATACTAAAGAAACGATCAAAATTACTTAAATCCAGCGACGCGACGACCACGCCCAGTAATTGTTTTCTTTCATCAAAAATTGGGTAGGAAAAATCCAGCGTTGGAGAGTTTGCCGTGGTCTTAATGTCGTATTCTCCCACTGAGAAATTCCGGCTGGTTACGGTATCTTTAAAATACTTTTGATCGGCCACCGAAGCCGGGGGATGGGGGATGGCGGAGGCAAAAACCTGACCGTTTAGATCAACAGCAACAATATTTGCAAATAGGGTGTTTCGGGTGAGTAACTCGACGAATATTTTGTTGCAGGCGGCTCCGTTACGTTCCCGGACTGCCGGTAACTCGGCTAACGCACTAAGGAACTGTCGAGAACCGGCCTCGAACGTTTCTTGATAGGCCACCATTGTCTGCGCCATCCTGAGGACATTGAGCGCGCCTCTGGCCACCGCCTCATCTAAATTCCTCAAGCCACTGTAGACCATAATCCCCAGGGCGGGAACCACACATAGGAAGGCCAGTATGATCAAGCTAGTGCGAATCGACCAGGACCAAAGAATTTTCATTTTTCATACCACTCGGTTGTTTTCAATGGTTAATTACGGCCGGTTGAAGCTTCATTCACATAAGCTAGACGATTGTACCTTATATCACATGATGCCGGAGCCAAACAATAGATTTTGACTCGCCTCCCCCGGCAAACGCATAAAATAATTTACAGCTACTAAACTCATCGTCTTACAAGAATGGTTAAATGGTATTTAAGGAGGAAAAATAATGAAAAAAATGAGTCGTCAAAGGATTTCGTGGGCCGGGTGATGCAGCACATAGCGGGAGATGTGGTGGAATGATTAAGACATCAGTGTTTCGGAGAAGTGATCGCACGAGACGGGGGAGCCTAAAAAAGGGGTTGGGGAAGTAACTAATTATACGCCGGGGAAAGGGTGGTCGCCGAAGATTTCTTGATAAACAGCATCGTCTGCAGCCTGGCAGCGGTCTCTCAGGTCACTATATTTCTTGAGCAGTTCCTCACCTTCCGGGGTCAGTTGACTACCGCGGCCGGATTCAGTCATGACCAATGAGAAACCCAAACGCTCCTCAGTCAGCTTGATCCGACTCCACAAGCCCCGGTAAGACATACCCAACTGCTGGGCCGCCTTATTCATTGAGCCCAGCTCCCGAATGAGTTCCAGGATCCGGAAACGGCCGGGGCCAAAAACATGCTCGTTCTCGTCATTTTCCAGGCGGTAGGTGGATCTGAGGTGCATGGTCTCGCCAGAGTGTTACGGGTTTCGTGTTGCGGGTCAATGTCGTTGATCTAAGGTGTTGCGTTCATTGTGGGTCACACCCTCAGCGAAGCACCACCCTGGATAAAATACATACCATACCTTGAGTCTTTAGTCAATCATTAGCGAAGGTGATTCGCCTCCGACTCAGAACCGGGATCCGATTAAGTTATACCGTCACCAAGTGCACTGCAGGGTATGGCCTGACGACTAAATCTCCTTCGACTTTTACAAAGTTCTATTTTGCCATAAATTGCCCTTTTTTGTTGCGACCGTCGGGGTGGTCGTGTAGAAGAAGACTAGAATATGCCGACTCAGCGATGATTAATAAGGAAAAGCCGGTCGGTTTTTGCGCTGGAGGAGACGGCAGCCCAACAGTCTAGGCACCGCGTGGTTTGAAAATCAAGAACAGGCTTTGCCAAGGAATATCTGCTTGAATTTGTGTCGGGACGATTCCAACTCGAAACACATAGCCCTCAACCGGAACCTGATCCGACCTTAATGACTAGATCGGATATACGACCTTCCTGGAGTCCATTTATGACCAAGAAGAAGAAAAAGTCCGCCGGCAAGAAAAAGAAATCGGCCAAGACCCGGACCTCGAACGCACAGGGACGAACCTGGGCCGCTTCCGGGTCAGAATTCGATTCCCTCATGGAATTGGTAGGCCGGCCGATGATGGACCATCCCGACCTACCCGAAGGTTTCCAGGAGGTGGGTCTGATGGAGGCCATGACGGAGTTCGGTAAGCCGATCATGGACCTGATTGACCCCAACGACCGGAAGGGGATGAAGAAACTTTTTGAGGTTGCTACGGCCATCTGGACGTATACTATTCTAATCGAAGACCCAGATGAAGATGAGGATGAGTTGGACGCTGGTGTGCTGGATCCCGAGCCGGTCATCAAGATTATCAAGAAACAATTGAAGCTTGACCAAAACCAGGCAACTGAATTGTTCTACATGATGCTCGAGCGCAAGGAATACCTTTTCCCCTCAGATATCCAACCCGAGTCTGGGTTGGCCTTGTTTCTCAGAAATGAAGGCCCAAGTGCTATAACGGAGTTTGACTATTCCAGAATAGAAATACTGGACATCCCGGCCGCGCCGCCGGTTCCAGATGCCAATCTGGCGTCGATGATGAATCAGATGGACCAGTACATTTACGACCAGGCCGAGTATGATGACTGGGAGTCTGACTTCTTCTACATGGAAAAGGAATGTACCGGCATCTTTTCCAGTTGGATTGAAGAAATCGGCCTTCCCGAATTCTATGAAGAATTTGCTTTTTACGCGCAGATGTTCATAGAATTTGTATACCAACACGAACATCCTGAGGTGGTTGTTTTGAAATCCGTTTCTCCGGTCAATCTGGAGGAATTCTTGTTTAATTATGTGTTGCGGAAGGTCATGATCGAACCCGATGAATATGTCAACATCCCGCCGGCCCTGAAGCTGTTCTACCGCTTCTTATACGAGAAAGGTTACCTGGATGAGAACCAATCCAATTCCATAATCAAGCACATAGGCGATTTGGAACCTGGGTTCATTGACGCCCTGAGAAAAAAATTCGGTTGAGGCTTACCACACCTGGCTGTTATGCCTCGAAACTCTTGTCTCGGACCAGATCGGAGAGCACATGAGCCCCGACTTGTTAAACACCGAAGGACCGACCGCAGATGTGGGACCGGTAGAGCAGTTGGTAAGTCACCGAACTAGTCCTCACCAGGGGCGTCGGCCGGTCAATGGCCGGATTTGGCTCGGATACCACTGGTTGTGTCTCCTGGCCATCTGTCTCGCCGGGGCAGTCATTTATGCCCAGACGCTCCACTACCCTTTCATTTTCGATGATGAACGCATTATCCGGGACAATACCCACATCCGGATCAAACATCTCAGCCTCCAGGAACTGTCCAACGCCGCATTCAAGACTCCTGTCCCCAATCGGCCGTTGGAAGGTTTCACCTTATCCCTTAATTACTACTTCGGGAAATACGATGTTACCGGCTACCACCTGACCAACATCGCCATCCACCTGCTGGCCGGAATGCTGGTCTATTTTGTCTCTTTTCTGACCTTCAGGCGCCTGGCCAAGATTCCCGACCAGGCTTCCCCCCCTCCCCACGGTTCCCCCATTCTGGTCATGTCATTAGTCGCGGGCCTTATCTTCGTCACCCATCCCGTCCAGGTCCAGGCGGTAACGTATATTACTCAGAGAATGACCAGCCTGGCCACGATGCTGTATCTGTTGTCCCTACTGTGCTATATCGTCGGCCGCGAATCGGTCGTCGGATGGCGACGAAGAACCTGGTGGGCGGGATGTCTTATTTCTGGGGCCCTGGCTTTCGGGTCAAAGGAGATCGCGGCCACCCTCCCGGTGGTGATCTTCCTTTATGAGTGGTATTTCTTTCAGAACTTGAGTTTGAATTGGCTCAAACGAAGTTTCAAGTATTTAGTCATTCCGGTGGTTGTACTTGTACTATTGACGCTCATTTTTTCAGAGGGGAAGCTACTCCACAAATTTTCGGAGGCCTACACCATCCTGGCTAATCCCACTCCTCTGTTCACCGTTTGGGAAAGGGTGATGACGGAATGGCGGGTGGTTTTCTTCTACCTCAGCCTGCTTTTTTATCCACACCCGCAAAGACTCAACCTCCTCCATCCAATAACCGTGTCTCATTCTTTGTTCGATCCCATCACCACTTTTTTATCACTCCTGGCTATCCTTGGTTGTCTCGGCCTGGCCGTGGCCGCGGCCAGGCGGCAAAGGTTGTTGTCTTTTTGTATCCTATGGTATTTTATCAACCTAGTTATTGAATCTTCTGTCATTAAGCTGGAATTTATATATCAGTACCGGCTTTACCTGCCGCTGTTTGCCCTGGCCGTGTCTTTGCCATACCTGATCTACCGCCTGACCTCAAAAATGGTTGGAGTGGGCGCGGTCATTTCCGGGGTAGTCATTGTCGCCCTGGGCTTTAGCACCTACTCCCATAACCTGGTTTGGCGCGACAACGTCACACTCTGGAGCGACGTCGTGTCCAAGAATCCGTTGAGTCACGGCGGGCACGGCAACCTGGGGGTCGCTCTGATGGCCCAGGGTAACATGCGGGAGGCTGTTAACCACCTTCGCTTGGCCTTGCGGTTGAAGCCGGATTTTGGCAATGCTTACTTTAACCTGGGCATAATACTATCTGAACAGGGTGATGAAAAAGGGGCTATTGAACACTTTTTCAAGGCCTTAGACTCCAACCCCAGTTTTGCCGCGGCTCATTGCTACCTGGGGGTCATTTTGGCCAATCAGGGAAAGATTGAGGAATCTTTTAGCCATTTTTATCAAGCAGTAAAATATGAACCGGACAGCGCGGATACCCATGCCTTCCTGGCCAAGGCTCTGGCCGCGCAGGAGCAGTCGGTTGAAGCCGGCAACCACTATGCTGAGGCTATCCGGTTGAACGAGGATTTTGCCGAAGCCCACAATGGCCTGGGAGCCATATATGAGCAACAGGGAAAGACCACCGAGGCCATGAACCATTACCTGGAGGCCCTTCGGATCAAACCGGATCATTATGAGACACATCTCAACCTGGGCCGTCTCCTGGCGGAAAATGGCCGGATAACTGAAGCCCTGGGGCATTTTTTTGAAGCCTTGAGGGCCAGGGCTGATTATGTGGAGGCCCAAAGCAGATTGGAAGACATTTTGGCGGATCCCCGGAATACGGAAGAAAGCATTAAGTTTTTTGCCCAGGCCATTCAACTTGAACCGAATGATGCCGATGCCCACTATTTTTTGGGCCTGGCCCTGGCCAAATATGGAGATGTCGGCAACGCCGCCAGGGAGGCCGGCGAGGCATTGCGCCTCAGACCCGATTTTGCCGAAGCTCATAACAGCTTAGGCACCGTTTTGCTTGGTGGAGGTAATGTTGACGGAGCAGTCAAACAGTTTTCGGAGGCGGCTCGGATTAATCCCGAATACGCCGGGGCTCAATATAACCTGGGCATGGCCCTGGCCGGCCGGGGTGATATCCCGGGAGCTATCGATCACTACACTGAAGCAATAAAGATCAAGCCGAACTATGCCGAGGCGTACAATAACATGGGCGCAGCTCTGGCCGGCCAAGGAAAAATAAAGGAAGCCGCAGCAAGCTTTTCTGAGGCGGTCAGGTTTAATCCCGACTATGCCATTGCCCATAATAACCTGGGGATGACGCTGAGGGACCAGGGAAACTTCCCAGAGGCGGCCAAACAATTTTCCGAGGCCGTCAGGATCAATCCCGACTATCCCGAGGCCCTATATAACCTAGGCCGGGCTTTACTGGCTCAGGGCCATAGGGGCCAGGCCATCCGAAATTTTTCTGAGGCGCTCCGGCTAATTCCGGATTTCACCCAGGCCCGCCGCAGCCTGGAAGAGGCTCAGGCGAAGCCTTGAATCGGATGCCTTAGCGAATATGACCGGTTGAGGTTTAACTTCTTGCCTTCCTGCCTGATGACGGGTAGAATTAAAAAAAGAGAACTGTGCCCCGAGAACGAGAGGAGCATCTTATGCTGAAGGACTTTACGCTGGAATATTGTATTGATGATGGCTGGTATGTCGGCCGACTCAAGGAAGTCCCGGGAGTGTTTAGCCAGGGAGAGACTTTAGAGGAGCTGGAAAGCAACATTCGTGAGGTCTATCAACTGATGACGAAAGAGGCAGGATTTGCCCCCGGCGGTGAAGTCTACCAGAAGGAAATTCGGGTAGAGGTGTGAAAAGGCACAAGTTGATCAGAGAACTGGTGGATGCCGGATGTTACGTCAATCGGCATGGCGCCCATCACGATATTTATCTCAACCTGAAAAACGGCAGGAAGGCAGCGGTTCCTCGCCATAATGAAATCAAAGATAATATGGCCCGGTTGATAAAGATACAGCTCGGATTAGTAAATTCACGATGATTAAAGATCAGGAACTGATAAGAAGTATGTTTAAACCTTTTATCCCGGTCCTGATGGCTGTTATTTGTCTTATGACGGCAGCTCCGGCTCAGGCCGAACGGTATAAGGTCAAGTTGGAGCGGGTCGGGTTCAATATGTATCGAGACACCCTTTCCGGGCTGTATATTAAGACGCGATTTTGTTTTGAGGTCTCCGTGGGTGAACCGGCGATACTTCAGTATGACCGTCCCTACGGCAATAACAAACTGATTTTTATAAACCGGGCCACCTGTGACGTCGAAAAGGTGATTCAGTTCAAAGATAAATAGCCGGTTATGCCCCCGACCGCTTACCGCTCTTCCAAGACCTGACGAATTAGTTTGGCTAGGAGCGTCACATCTATTGGCTTCATCAAAAATCCTCTCACCCCAATGTCCCTGGCCCGCTCCTCACTGATGGCCTCGCTGAATCCAGTGCACAGGATTATGGGGAGATTGGGACGAAGGCGCAAGATCTCTCGGGCCAGTTTGTCCCCCGTCATATTGGGCATGGCCATATCGGTAATGATTAAGTCAATGCTCGCGGGTTGGGCCATGAACGCCTCAAGCGCCTCCACCCCGCTTATTTTGGCTGTAACCTTATAACCCAATCGTTCCAACGTCCTTTTGCCGGTATCAAGCAACCCCGGTTCATCATCTATCAGCAGGATGGTCTCGGTCCCTCTGGGGATGGTTTCAACGTCATTATCTGCCGATTCAGGTTGGCCTTGTATTGTCGGCAGCAGGATGTTAAAGGTTGACCCCTGCCCTGGTACGCTGTAGACGCTGATGGCCCCACCATGGTTCTTGACGATGCCGTGGACAATGGCCAGGCCCATGCCCGTTCCTTTGCCCAGTTCTTTGGTGGTAAAGAACGGATCAAAGATTCTCTCCAGGATGCCGCTGTCCATGCCCTGCCCGGTATCGCTTACGGTTAGTTTAAGATAAGGTCCTGGTTTCAAGTTGATGTATCTCGCCGCGGAATCGGTATCAAGGTAGAATTCACTGAATTTTATACCTAAAATTCCGCCGTTTTCCGGCATGGCGTGGGCGGCGTTGGTGCATAGATTGATCAACACCTGATGGATTTGGGTGGGATCGCCCAAGATATTAAATTCCTTGACGGATATTTCTTGTTCAATAATGATGTTGGCCGGCAAGGAAGCCCGAATTAACTTTATGCTTTCTTTTAAAATTGAAGTTATTTCAACTGGTTTCCTCTCCTGCGCGGTTTGGCGGCTAATGGTCAGTATTTGTTTGACTAAATCCCTGGCTCTCTTTCCGGCCTTGAGTATTTCTTTTAAAAATTCTGGGTTTACTTCACCGGATTTGACGTCATCCAATGCCAGTTGGGTATAGCCGAAAATGGACCCGAGAATATTATTGAAATCGTGGGCTATCCCCCCGGCCAGCGTGCCGATGGCTTCCATTTTTTGGGCCTGGCGCAATTGCTCCTCCAGTTTCTGTCGATCTTCCTCCGCTCGCCTCCGGCCGGTAATGTCACGAGCCGCGGCGTAGATCAAGCCATCCTGGTCTGGGGAAGATCGCCATTCTATCCATCGGTAGGAACCGTCTTTGCAGCGATAACGGTTAACGAAGTCAGAAACTTCTTCTTGGGCGGACAACCTGTCCATCGCCCATAGCGTGGATTCCAGGTCATCTGGATGAACAAAATCCAAAAACTTCCTTCCTTCCAGTTCTTCCCGGCTATAGCCGAGGGATTTTTCCCAGGCGGGATTGACACGTCGAAAGAACCCCTGGATGTCGGCAATACAAAGCAAATCCAGGACCAGAGAGAAAAAGCGGTCCAGTTCTTCGGTTTTGTTTCGCAGGGCGATATCCGCCCTCTTTCGTTCGGTGATATCTCGAAATACCAGGACGACCCCCAGGAGAGTGCCGTTTTCATCTAGGATGGGGGCGGCGCTATCGGCGATAATCATCTCCGCGCCGTTTTTGCCGATCAGCACGGTATGGTTGGCCAAGGTGATAATCTGGCCGCTTTTCAGGACCTTGCTCACCGGATCTTCGCAAACTTCTTTGGTAATTTCATTGATGATATGGAAAACCTGGGTCAACGGCCGGCCAATCGCCTCTTCTCCAGACCAGCCGGTCAGATTTTCCGCCACCCGATTAAGTATGGTCACATTACCCGCCAGGTCAGTCCCGATAACTCCATCGCCGATGGAACTCAAGGTAACGGCCAGCCGTTCCTTTTCCGCGGCTAGGGCCTGTTCCGCCTCTTTTTGGCTGGTGACATCCTCAACTATGCCCATGGCGCCGTAAAAAGCCACGTCACCATAGGGGATCTGCTGGAAAACAGCCCGGATCGGGGTAACTTTTCCACCTGTGACGGAAAGGTAGTTTCCTTCGTAATACC
>JADFYC010000300.1 GCA_015233295.1 Deltaproteobacteria bacterium
AAAAGAGCACTATGGCCGCAACTAACAGGGCCAGGGCAATCAAGAACACCCACTTGTTTTGGAAAATTCGGTTGAGCAAGAAAGGCCGACTTGTTTCTTCCACCATGGATTGTTGCGGTTCTTTTTTTTGCATGTGGTTATTTCCCCTTTGATATTTTGCGCCCGGCGGTTCATCAACTCCGTCAATCCCTGGCCGGCCCATAATTGGATGTATTCGGCCGTAAAATCGTCGTTACTCCTTAAAGTTTAACACATGAATAAGCAAAATGGAAGGCCGAAAGAAAAGATATCTTTCGGGCTCGGAAAGATTATTCCGCTTGTGGCGAAGCGATTTTTGAGCCATAATGCCCCTGATTTTTCGACCGGGCGATGTACGCTCTAATGTGTGGGCGCTTCAACTAGATCTGACCAATCCGGTAGGTTGATTCTGCTGGGTAGTTATACTTGCTGGACGGCCTTTAGGTACCGGTCAGCGGCGACCCGGCCAGGTCAAAATCTTTAGATTTGTTCAAATAATATAAGGAAGGTAAGCTGATGGCGACACAATCTTCAACCAGCCCCCAATCGGAGCCTCTGGAGCATCTCCGATCGGCAATTAACGATATCGACGATCGAATCCTGGATCTTCTTCTCCAACGGCAAAAAAAATCAACCGAAATCGGGAAGTTAAAAAAAGAAAAGGGGTTGGATATTTTTGACCCGGCCAGGGAAGAAAAAGTCCTTGACCGGCTGACGGCCAAGACTCAGGACATCTTAGCTCCGGAGGCTGTTCGGGGAATTTTTATGGAGATTATCAAGAGTTCCCGGTTGGCTCAACAACCACTGGCGGTCGCTTTTTTGGGTCCTGAGGGCACTTTTTCCCATCAAGCGGTCTTGTCCGTCTACGGAGCGGGGACTACCTGCCGCCCGGCGGAATCCATTGAAGAGATTTTCAAGCTAGTGGAAAAAGATGTCTGCCGCCAGGGCATGGTCCCGGTGGAGAATTCCTTTGAAGGTTCCATCGCCCAAACTTTAGACCTGTTTTTTCAATATAATCTTAGCGTCGGGGCCGAGACCTTTGTCAGGATCAGGAATCATCTGGTGACCAGGGCGGAACATTTGGGCCAAATTAAACGCCTTTATTCTCACCCCATGCCCATCGCCCAATGTCGGTCCTGGATTAAGGGGAACTTACCCCGGGCCGAATTGCATGAAGTTGGAAGCACCTCTGTGGCCGTCAAGTTGGCGGCGGAAGACCCTGAGGCGGCAGCCATCGCCGGCAGTCTGGCTGCTGAAATCTATCAAATGAAAATATTGGTGGAGAGTATTGAGGACCATCCCCATAACGTTACCCGGTTCCTATCCTTGGGTAAATCAGACTCCAGGCCCTCCGGTAGGGATAAGACAACGTTTTTATTTTCTTTGAAGCACGAACCAGGCAGCCTTCATAGCGCCCTGGCGCCCTTGGCCGAGAGGGGAATAAACATCACCCATCTAGAGTCAAGACCCATGAAGGTCCGGACCTGGGAGTATTTGTTTTATGCCGATATTGAAGGTCACCGGGAGGAAGAACGAATCAAGGAGGCCTTGTCGATGATGAATCCCCATTGCGCCTTTATGAAAGTCCTGGGGTCTTATCCAGCCGGCCGCCGGGAATCTTAGCCTGACGGAAGGCTAGGGCTGGTCCGGCAAGAGGGGCGGGAGACGGTCTACCAGGTACAGGGCGACTAACCTGGTATTTTGGTATCTTTGATATATCTTGAGTTCGGCTTCTCCCGGCGGATAGTGATCCCCAATGCCCCAGACCTGGAAGGTTTCATGGGGGATGTCACCTAAATACTTATCTGCCACCGCCAACGGAGCCCCAGCCCGTTTCTCGGCCAGGAGCAGGTTAAACCCCGTGTTTCCTGGGACAGGGGCGGACCCCAGGGAGATTAGAAGAATCGGGCGGCCTTTAGCCTCCCGGGTCAGGCCGTCAAGATACTGGATAAGTTGTTCATATTCCTTGGATTCTTTTGTAATTTCAGCGTTTCCCGCTCGAAACAAGATATTAAATTCCTCCGTACCTTGCAGCCGGGCCAGTTTCAACAGCATCCCCCAGGCCTGATCTGCAGTGGCCTGTTTTTTTTTGGTTTCGTCGGGTCCTTTGGTCGGCCCCTCAGTCGCCCTGGCCACCTCATCGTGGGCCTCTACAAATACCTGGGCCAGGGTCCGGGTTTGGCCGGCGGAACCGCCACTGATGATAGACCCATCAGGAAAAACAATATCTTTTGATTCTCCCGTGAGCGGTTCCTGCTTTAGGACGGCCTGGGGAGGAGCGCAGGCTGATAATGTGATCAGCGTCGCTACCAGGAAACCGAGCACAGTGCGAAGGGGACGGCACCAGATTGACCGGATCATAGTTTAGCCTTGTTTAGCTTTCGTTTTCTTGCTGGGCAGAGTGAGTACTTGAAGGCAATGGGAATTCATCCTGATGTGAGTGTATGTGAATTACAGGGTGTCTCACTGCAGGCTCTTCCTCGCCTAACTGGTATCATGCTTAGTTAGATTAGTGGGCGCCGTTATCATTCTGATCATTATGTTCTGGATTGTCAAAAAAATCTTTTCCGCCAGAAAGAAGTAGCCCGGCTACCCCTGACCGCGACAACCTTTTTGCTTCACAATAAACACCACGATTATAACCGAGATGGGCAGGTGCCTCTTGGGGATGAACCAATCTAGTTTGGGGATATATCTTCATACGCCATTTTGTATAAAAAAATGCGCCTATTGTGATTTCTATTCGATTACTGATCGTCGGCTGATCGGGCCATATGTGGATGCCCTTAAGAGGGAGATTCAACGGACGGAATACCTCGGGCAGGTGGACACCGTTTATTGGGGCGGCGGGACCCCGTCCATGCTGCCTGCGGCGACTGTGGCTGAGATCATGGACGTCCTGGCCGCCAGGTTTGAGATACTGCCGGACGCCGAAATCAGCCTGGAAGCCAACCCCGGGACCGTAGACTTAGAATACCTGAAGGAATTGAAAAGAATTGGGGTCAATCGTCTCAACCTGGGGGTCCAGTCCTTTAACGATTCGGACTTATCTTTTCTGGGCCGGATCCATAACGCCGAGGAGGCCGTAAAAGCAATTGGTCTGGCCCGACAAGCCGGGTTCGAGAATCTGGGAATCGACCTGATCTATGGTCTACCCGGTCAATCCCGGCGTGATCTCGAGCATCAGATAAGAGCTGCAGCGGCGCTGGCCGTGGAACACATTTCTTGTTATTTATTGACTCTGGAGCCGGAAACGCCGTTGGCCCGACGGGTGGCCCAGGGGACCGTGGCCTTGCCGGATGAGACGGAGGCCGGCCGATTAATGGTGGCCATGGCCCAACTGCTGGCCGCAGCCGGTTACCTCCGTTACGAAATTTCCAATTTTGCCAGGGAAGAACGATATATTTGCCGGCATAACCGGCGCTACTGGACTATGGCGCCCTACCTGGGGTTTGGCCCGGCCGCCCATTCTTTTGTGCCGCCCCGGCGCACCTGGAATCTATCTTCGGTTTCAGGTTATATCGAGGCCATAACAGACGGTCGTGCTCCTCTAGCCGGATCGGAAACCTTAACCAGAGAACAAAGGATCCTAGAAGCCGTCTATCTGGGCTTGAGATTGGTCGAGGGCATCGACTTGACCGCGTTTGAGTCGGTGTTCCAGGTGACGGTTCAAGACCTGTTTGGGCTGCATTGGGCCGGATTGCTGGCCTCGGATATTCTGGAAATCAAGAACGGTCGGCTGCGATTAACCGAAAAGGGCCTGTTGCTGGCCGACGCCGTGCCTCTCTATCTAGATATCTGACCGCCGGCCGAAACGCGTAGACCGAAACAGCAACCAGGCCTTCCGGAGGATAAATAGTCGTCAATCCGCCTCCAAAATGCACGAAGTCAAAAGTATCAGATCGTCAAGACGATTTTCAATCACCTTTTTCAGAATCTTGATGTCCAGCGTCTGATATTCATGAACCAGGATGTACCTAAACCCGATCATGCCTTCCAAACGCTTAGAGAGCTCTTTAGTAATTATTCCTGCCCCGGCCAGCAAAACAAATCCTTCTTCGCTTTCTTTCGGTATGCCCAGCTTCTTAATCCTGACGATGTGACTAGCCAAATCAATACATTGCTCCGAGGCCCGCTGGAGATTTGCGGCAATGGCGTCTTGCCTGAGATGGTCTTCCTCGAACGGTATATCGGAAGGTGTGGCGTAATACAGCCGAATCTGTCTGACGCACCGTTCAATGCTTTCCTTCTTGTTGAGAATCACATCGTCCATCATACGTTCAATAACCTTTTCGACTGCATAACTTCTTCCAATATCGCCTTCCGCTGGTAATTTAAATTGTATCTCAATCTAAAACTATTTTGATGCCATTAATCTCGATAGATGGTCGGATCCGGTATCTCGGCCTCCCGGAATCCTGTCATCCTGATGATACAACTGTCACACTGGCCGCAGGAACGCCCCTCCTGGTCGGGATCATAGCAGCTCAAGGTCAGACTGTAGTCAACGCCAAGGGAGGTGCCGAAGGAAATGATTTCGGCCTTAGTCAGGCTTATTAGAGGCGTCCTGATTCGGAGGCCCATTTCACCCGTGGCCGCGGCTTTGGTGGCTAAATTGGCCATTCGCTCGAACGCGGCAATGAACACCGGCCGGCAATCCGGGTAACCGGAATAATCCACCGCATTCATCCCGGCAAAAATACTTGAAGCCCCTCTGACTTCGGCGTAGGCCATGGCGATGGACAGGAAGATGGTGTTTCTGGCCGGGACATAGGTGATGGGAATGTCAT
>JADFYC010000301.1 GCA_015233295.1 Deltaproteobacteria bacterium
CGGGCCATGCTCTTCGGGAATTGGCCGACGGCGACGGAATGGCTCTTAACCTCTGGCTCGGGAATTCTAATTGGGAGTTTTCTTCGATTCCCAAAACCTGGCTCTATCATACAAGGGTCAGAGAAGCGCCGCCCTGGGTAAGGGCACACACCAAACAGACAATCATGATCGTTCGAGGTATAATGTTCGGCGCACGTACGCTGAGGGAGGAAGGGATGGCAGGGCAAAGGGTATGATGGATCGCGAATATTTGACGGTGCTGGCCGGTCCCCGGATTATCTCTAAAATAAAGGAAGAAGGATTGACCCCCGGAGCCATTAAGGCCGTGGTTGGGCCGGCAACTGGACCGAGATGGATGGCTTTCGCCGGCCTGGATGTGGCCCTGCTGGAATCCGGCTTGCTTCGGGGTGATGGCCCGGTATTACTGGCCGGGGGCTCCGCCGGCTCATGGCGGATGACGGCCTGGTGCCGATCTGATCCGATTAAGGCTTTGGCCGCATTCCGGGCCGCCTACGTGGACATGATGTTTAAAAGGACTGATACCCCGGAAGACCGCACCAATGAACTGGTCCAGGCCATTGACCGGTTTCTGCCTCCAGACGCCGCGACGGAGGTGCTGGCCCATCCAGTGTTTCGCCTGGTCGTCACCACGGCCCGGGTCAAGTCGTTGCTGGCCTCCGAATCACCCACAATCCGCCGGCTGGGCTATGGCCTGGCTGGAGCGGTTAACCTGTTGCGGCGGGGCAGGACGGAAAGTCTAATCGAGCGAGTTACTTTCTGTGCCCCCGGGGCCGTCTCGAATGGGGCCCAGGGGTTGGGGCGGCGGGTGACTCTCAACCCGGAAAATCTCCGTCAGGCCCTTTTGGCGTCCGGGGCCGTACCGCTGGCCGTACCTGGAGTGACGTCGATTCCTGGCGCTCCTCCGGGTAGTTACCAGGACGCCGGCCTGGCCGAGTACTATCTCAATGCCCGGTATATTTCTGATCCCAATGGAATTACATTAATTTTAAACCATAGCCCGCGCCTGGTCCCTGTCTGGCTGGATAAACGATTGCCCGGCCGGCGGCCTATGGCCGAGTATCTGGAAAACGTTTTGTTAGTCTGCCCTGGACCTGCCTTTCTGTCGGCTATCCCGCGGGGTCGGGCCCCGGACCGGACTGACTATCGGGAATTTTATCATCGCCCACAAGAACGGGCCGGGCTATGGAATGAAGTTATTGACAAGTCGATGGAACTGGGTAGCGTGTGGCATGATCTGATCACCACCCGCCGCATCCGGGAAGTGGTCAAACCCTTGATCCTGGACTAACCGCGGGTTATTCCAGAGTGGTCAAAAGCCGAATAATTTCTTCACGTTTTTTCAGTCTGTCAAGCCATTCTTGAGGCAAGCCGGCCAGGCCCAGGTGCGCGCCTGAGATCATTCCGACCAACATGCCCCGCCCGGCTGAGTCCCCTCCGGCCATGACGCAGTCGATGAGGCCGGCGGAGAAGTCCTGCTCATGCCTGGCCAGTAACTGGACGACCCCCGGAAGAGCCGATTCCGCCGCGCAACTCTGACCAAACCGAGCGATGACCGTCAGGCTGTCCTCCTGTTTCGAGTCCAAACCTGCTTGAACCAATCCGTAAATCGTTGACTTCGGGAAGTGTTCCTGAGCGACCAGGCCCATGCTCTCCACCGGCGAACCACCCTGGAGCACCCGGTGGCTGACTCGGGCGAAAAACTCGGCACAATCAATAACAAATGGATTGTTGTGGGTCATGGCTGTTTGGGACCGACCGGCCTGGACTAAGGCATCCGGGTCATTGCGGTAGCGGTAGACCAGTGGGGCGATGCGGGAGGCGCCGGCCAGGTCATGGGACTGAGATCCCGAACCGGCCGGGTTGGCTCCCGCGGCGATATTATCCAGGGTCTGACGAGTGGCCCGGTCGACGTAGCCGCGATAGTTATCAAATAATTTTTGCCACCTTAGGGAGAAATCGGCTGGATCGAACCCTTTGACCGCAGCCAAAGATTGGAGCAAGACCAGAGTCTGGTCACCGTAATGAGTGAACTCCCCCGCTTCTTTGGTGGGATGGTAGGAGTCCGGAGTTGGTTTCAGCAAAGAATCAACCCGGCCAAATTTCTCGGCTAGTTGTTTCTGATCGTAAATCCAGTGGGCTCCCAGGGCAAGCGAATCTCCCAGGAAAGAGCCCAAAACCATGGCTTCAGCTTTTTCTCTCATAATGGCTCCGGTTGGAATTCGGCATTAAGATGGAGTGAACCGGTGTTGGTTCTTTATTACTCATGGAGTATGCCGCCGGCATGAGGATCGGCCAGGGCGGTCCGGATGTGTTTTGGCAGAGAGACCATGCCTTGATGAGATTCAGGGTCATAATGCTTTAGCTTCAAGTCCCTCTGGGCGATGGTCCGGCCGATTGCGGCCGCGGTGCATCGGTCCTTGAGGTTCGCCGGTCCGGCCATGACAAAGGCATTGATATCGGCAAAAAGGGTGATGGGCGTGTGGTAGGGAACGACGCCTTCAAATAGCCGGCTCAGGGTCTTGATGATGGAAACGAAGGGCAGATGAAAGCCGGGTTCGGTATGCTCGGCAATGGTGGCCAGAATGCCTCCGGCAGCCAATCGGGATTTGGCCAGAGCATAAAACTCAGAGGTGGCGAAAGGGGACGGGAACTCTTCAAAATCGCTCTTGACATCGATGAAGACAATGTCGAAAAGTTCTTCCGTGTTGGCTAGGTAATCCCTGGGGTTTTGGTCGATCACCTCCACCCGTGAATCGTCAAATGTCCCCTGGAGCCAGTCCTTGAGATGTTCCTTAGCCAGACTGACCAGTGTTTCATCACGTTCAGCCAGAACAACCCGGTCCACTGAAGAGTGTTTCAGAATTTCGTTCAGGATCAATCCTTCACCGCCGCCGGCCACGAACACCCGCTGGGGACCGGCATGGGCCAGCATGGCTGGGTGAACCAAAGATTCGTAATAAACCTGCCATTCCAAACCTGATAACCTGGCCATCCCGTCGAGAAAAACAGCCCGGCCGAAGAACTGCGTGTCCGCGATGATGATGCCCTGGTAAGGTGATTTGGTCTGGGCGACAACCCGGTTGACTTCATACATGAAGGGCCGGTTTTTTTTTGAATAATCAATGATCCAATTGTTTGAGCTCATCTTCTCACTCCCGCCTGATAATTCCTGGTTGGACGCTCGTCTCGTCCGTGCTTGTTCATGTTTTTATCATATCCGCCGGCGCCTAGATGTTGCATGATCCGGGTTTTGGAAGGTTCAATAGCCTGGAATCGCTGATAATCATGCCAAAGTCGGGATTATTGAGGTCATCGCGCAGGTATTTGGGAGTTGAGAATAAGTGGGTGTGGGTTTCACCGTCATAGAACTTCAATCCCGCGTTCAAGTTACCGACTGTCGCGTCCACGTGGGCAGGGGTCATGATTTCGGGCAGAGGGCTGTCGCTGGCCAGGACGAATCCCCAGATGACTCGGTAAAAATAAATCATGGTATAGTAGGGCATGACGTACTTGAAAACCTGTTTCAAGGTCTTGATGATGGAGACGTGGGCGTATTGCTCACCCATCAGAGCGTGCTCCGCCTGAGCGGCGAAAACGCCTCCTTCATTTAAACGGGACTTGACGATGTTATAGAAATCCAGGGTGAACAGTCCGGCCGAGGGGCTGCCCTCGAATGGGTCGGTCAGGTCCATGATAATACAATCAAATTTTTCATTAGTCGTGGCCAGGTAGCCGCGGGCGTCCTCATGCTTCAGTTCCACCCGGGGGTCGTCAAAGGTGCCCTGGTGCCATTCATAGAGGTGCTGCCTGGCCATGTCGACCATGATGTCGTCTATGTCGATCATTAGCACTTTTTCCACCGAGTTGTGCTTCAAGGTCTCCCGAACTACGGCGCCTTCGCCACCCCCGGCGAGGAAGACTTTTTTGGGCCGGCCATTGGCCACCAGGGCCGGATGGATCAGTGTTTCGTGATAAATGTGTTCGTCCAGGGCGGCAGACTGGGGTACGCCGTCTAAAAACAGGGCCTTGCCAAAATGGTCCACATCGGCGATCAAGATGTTCTGGAATCGAGATTGGGTGGAAACGATGGTCTTCTTAATCTTAAACATATGGGCTCGGCACCGGCCGAAAAATTCAATGAGCCAGTTTTCTGTGTGCATGGTCGTCCCCTTGATACGGTTGCGGGTTGCTCGGTACTCGTTGAAGACAACCTGCAACAACAACGAGTAACCACATCACCCCGGTCGAGTTCGAGTTTGAGCCGGATCAGGGGCGATTTGATCGCACATTACCGAAAAGCGAACACGGGCGCAAGGGATATTTGCCGGGTGATGAATAATCAGGCCGGTAAACGGTCAAAGTTAATGTCCGGGTGCTGTTATTTGAACAATTCTGGTGATATTACATGTGCTTCCCATGATTACAAGAAAAAACGACTCGGCTCAATTTTTTTATTGATATTTTTCATGCCTTCTGTTATCCTCAATTCTTTTTCAAACCGTGGCTACCCTTGGTCGGAGTAGAAAGACCTAACCAATACAGACGTTAACCAATTAGGACAAGAAAGGAGAAAACCATGAAGAGGAATCGGCATTCCTATCACTTGATACGTCACTTCAACGTTATGCACATTGGCTATGGACACACTTAAGTTAAAATCATCTGTGTTATGGTGCTGCTATGAAATCATTAGGGAAACACCTCATCATCGAACTATACGAATGCGATCGGGAGATCATCAACGATTTAGAAGCCGTCGAACACCAC
>JADFYC010000302.1 GCA_015233295.1 Deltaproteobacteria bacterium
ATCGGTGCATCGGCTGCGGTCTCTGCGTCTCCACCTGTCCCACCGGTTCCTTGACTTTAAAACGTAAACCGGTGTCCGAACTGCCCGAGGTGCCGCGCGGCGTGACCGAATCCTACATCAAATTGGGCCGGGCCAGAGGGAAGATGAATTACGTCGGCCTGGCCAAGATGCAGCTCAAATCCAAGCTGGACCGCCTCCTGGCCGCGAAGTAACCCCAGAAGCTTGATAGATGAACCTGGTGGCGGCCACTTGTCATTTCAAGCGAGGCGAGAAATCTGAAGATTCCTCACCTTCGTTCGGAATGACAAAGTGGTAATCATTATTTTTCGGTTGCGGCCAAAGGCTGCGCCAGGTTCAACGCCTTTCCCTAATGGGTGCTCTCGGCCAGGCCGAAGGCGTCGTGTAACACCCGAACGGCCAGCTCCGTATACTTGCCTTCAATAACGCAACTGATCTTGATCTCCGAGGTGGTGATCATCATGATGTTGATGTTCTCATCCGACAGCGTCTTGAACATCTTGGCCGCCACCCCGGCGTGATTCCGCATTCCCACCCCAATCACGGAGACTTTACCGATATCTTCATCTCCCAGGATTTCCTTGGCGCCCAATTCCGAACCAATGGGTTGCAGCAGATTTATCGTCTGCTTGTAGTCGGTTTTGGGCACGGTGAAAGACAGATCGGTGAAGCCGTCGGCGCTCTGATTCTGAATTATGGCATCGACCACGATCCCCGCCGCGGCGATAGACGTAAATATTTTTGAGGCCACGCCAGGTTTATCCGGTACCCGGGTCAGGGTCACGCGGGCGTCTTTTTTGGAATAAGTTACGCTGGTGACCAAAATATCTTCCATTTGTTCGTCCTCCTCAAGCACCAGGGTCCCTGGATTTTCATTAAAGCTGGATCTCACATGAATGACCACCCCGTACTTGGCGGCCAGTTCCACCGATCTAATTTCCAAAACCTTCGCCCCCAAAGAAGCCATCTCCAGCATTTCTTTGTAGGATATGCGGGACATTTTCCGAGCATCCGGGCAGATGTTGGGATCGGTGGTATAGACCCCGTCAACGTCGGTGTATATTTCGCATACATCAGCCTGCAGCGCCGCGGCCAGAGCCACGGCCGTGGTGTCCGACCCGCCGCGGCCTAACGTGGTGATATTGTTCTTTTCATCAAGGCCCTGAAATCCTGCCACGGCCACGATCCGGTTCCTGGCTAATTCTTCTTTTATCCTGGACGAATCGATCTCATGGATGCGGGCCCGGCCATAGGCCCGGTCGGTGATGATCTTGGCCTGGTAGCCCAGGAGGGACCGGGCTTCATACCCCATACTCTGTACGACCATGGAAAACAAGGCCACGGAAGTCTGCTCCCCGGTCGACATGAGCACATCCAACTCTCGGGGGTCCGGGTCCTCCACCGCGCTTTTGGCCAGGTTGATCAACCTGTCTGTCTCTCCGGCCATGGCTGAAAGGATGACCACCACGTCATGGCCCTCTTTCTTGGCTTTGATTACCCGGCGGGCCACATTCCTGATCCGGTCAATGCTTCCGACGGATGTGCCGCCATATTTTTGAACGATAATGCCCATTGCCTTCTCCACAAATTGAGTCGATAACAACAAAGGCCCTAAGGACTTACCTCAGCGCCTTTAGTCAGCATCAGTGATGCCGAATTTTTTTTATTACCATATCGCGGGATCTTTGCCAAGTTAATATCTGGGCCGGAGCCGATTCACGGCCTGGTTTTTATGGTCTCGGCGATGATCCCGGCCCTGACCACGTCCAGCTCCAACTTGAGATCGCTGGGAACAAGAGAGTCGAGATAATGGAAGGGGGCCAGGTCCACCCCATTATTGGCCAGCGTGCCCAGGTAGGTGCCGCCGGCAAAGGTGCCGTCAGTTACCTGCACGATGGCTCTAAATACCGCCACATCTATATCCTTGAGCACGGAAGTCAGGACTATCTCGGCATATTCCGGAAAGACCAGATTCCAGTCCAGATCCACCCCGATAATATACACCCGGCGACTCTCCAGGACCACTTCCGCGGCGCCCGGACCGACTGCCCCGGCCACGGGCAAGATGATGTCCACCCCGAGGTCGATCAATTTACGGCCCATGGCCCGGCCGCCATCGACGTTCACGAAGTCTCCCGTGAACAGTCCGGTCTGGGTGATGGGATCCCATCCGATGGTCTGAACATTAGTTTGGTGGCGCTGATTGTATTGCTTCACCCCCAGGGCAAAGCCATCCATGAACAGGGTCACGGGTGGAATCTGCATCCCCCCAAATGTTCCGACTTTGCCTGTTCTGGTGATCCCCGCAGCCAAATATCCGGCCAGGAAGGCGGCCTGATCCGTGGCAAAGGTCAGCCCCAGAACATTACTCAGGGGAGGGTCATAGGCCAGGTCAACGATGGCGAACTTATTTTCGGGGTGAACTCCGGCCTTGGCGGCAGTAGCATCCCCCATATTGAATCCCACGGTGATGATCAGGTCGGTACTTGCCTTAATGAACGTCTCTATAAGCTTGCCGTAATCATCCGGTTGTCCGGCCACCAGATAGCTTCCCGACACACCCAGCCGGGATATGGCGGTTTGCATCCCGTTCCAGGCTGCCCCGTTAAATGTTTGGTCTTCGATCCCAGGCACATCCACCACCAAGCCGACTTTGACCTTGGCGGCCTTAACGCTGTCGGAACTGCCGCAACTGATCCAGACTACGGCCCCGAGAACCAGCCACAACCGGATACAGATTCTCTTTACCATGGTCTCCCCCCAAACCAAAACCGGACTCCCCCCAATGCTGTTGAATTCAGGATGCGACGTTAAGATTTCTCGCTTCGCTCGAAATGACAGTAAGGTGAATCATCATGAATGACGATATGAATTTGTCATTCCGAACGAATGTGAGGAATCTTATCACATCTGAAGATGCCCAGGCCGTGTCCTAATTCAACGGTATTGCGGACGCCCCAGAGCAAAACCGAGGTCCCCGGAGATAGTTTAACCAAGAAGTTGATACCACGTAGATTGATTTGGATCAACGAAAACCATTAACGGCTCTTCGCAAATTTAGGCGGGTGACTCCGGGGGGTGAGCCAAATCACTATCAGCGGCCTGATGTGATTTGAGATTACAGGTTGTTGAAGACCATGTGTATTCCAGCTAAAGAAAGGCCGTAAATGAATACTTCTTTGAGGGTCTGATCGCCAATCTTACCGGCCAGGCGGGGGCCGACTTGCCCTCCAATAAGAACCCCGGGGATGGCCCACATAACCAGTGTTCCGGCGAATTTTTCACCGATTAACACATGCAGGCCGGCAGCTAAGGCTGCATTCATAGCCATGACGACCAGACAGGCGGACATGGCCGATTCCATGGTCAGGCGAAGCCGGTTGCGAAGTATGGGAACCAGGAAATCCCCCACGCCCATGGACAGAATTCCCGTCAGGATGGAAAAAAGTGTGGCTAACCACAAATAAGGCGCGGTTTGGCGGAAAGACACCCGGCTCACTCGCGAGCTGCTAAAATCATCCTGGGTATAAACGAAGATCAAGGACATAGTCAGACAGACCACCCCCAAGATGAAGACTAACGACTCCGCCGGAACGAACCTGGATACCCAGACTCCGATGGGAACGCCTACGAACGAACCGGTAATCAGATAGAAAGACAGGCGCAAGTCGGTTTTTTTGGCTCTGATGACGGCCAGGCTCCCCGACCCCATCCCGCCCACCTGAATGATCAAGGAGGTCACGACCGCCTGGGCGGGGTCCAAACCGGCCGCGTATATCAGGTACGGCATCCAGAGTATGCCACCTCCGAAGCCGGCCAGTGTGACTATTGTCGAAATCAGAAGCCCGGCCGGCAGGGCCATCCATTCTACACCCATGGCCGCTAGTCCTCCTCAGTTTTTTGGGATACGAAATTTGATAGGTCATAACATCTTTTAATGGACTTTGCATTCAAAATGATGCGGTGAGAAATCAACCTGCCGGTTATGTATGGACTATGGCACTGAATTCGGATCCGTTACGGCTCGGTCTACTTGATGTACTGCGGTTCTTAGCTTTGTGTGCTAATCCCGGACTCGATTCACCCAGGGGTAGACTGAGGATATAAAAGGACTTGTGACGTATCGACTGGTCATGTATAGTGCTTCCCATGGAAACAGATAAACACAAGAGGCCTATCCGCCTCCTCAGAATCATTCAAGCGATTAAGACGGCCCCCTATCAAACCGTCAGTCAACTGACGGCATTGCTGGGCATCAGCCGGGCTCAATTTTATAAGGACAAAGCGGAATTGATTTCCCTCGGCTTTGAATTCTCCTACGATCGCTCTAAAGGACGGTTCATTATCACCCAGGATCCCTATCTACCCGTCGCCGGGCTCAATCTGAGTGAGCGGCTGTCTCTATTGATGGCCGTGCGCCAACTCTCGGCCGCGGGTGATTACATTTTGACCTATGAAGGGGTCAATGCCGCCCGCAAGCTGGCCGCGGATTTGCCCGGACCGCTGCGGGAAAGCGCCCTGGCGTTGTTTGATGATCTCGTCCTGAAGGAGGGGTTCGGCTGCCGCCTGGAGACCATGGAAGCCCTGCAGCAGGCGGTGACGGAGAATCGGCGGGTCATTTTTACTTACCAGCGGCCCGGCCTTAAGCCGCTTACCCAGGAGGAACTCGACCCCTACCACCTCTTCTTCCAACGCCGGGCCCTTTACGTCGAGGGTTTTTCCTGGACCCACAAAGGCATCAGAATGTACCGCTTGAACCGGATCCG
>JADFYC010000303.1:0-3568 GCA_015233295.1 Deltaproteobacteria bacterium
CGGGTTCCGGATTTCATGGGCCACCCCTGCCGAGAGCCGGCCCAAAGAAATAAGTTTTTCCGACCGAACCAGCTCGCTTTGACTTCGGGACAGATTCACCACCATGCGATTGAATGATTCCGTCAACTCTCCCAGTTCATCACTGGATTGAACCCGAATCTCCTGGTTCAAATCGCCGGTGGCGATGCGGTTGGTGGCGTTGACCAGGCGGCGAACCGGGCGAAGAAGATGATAGGACAGGAGCGCCAATCCGGCCACAGTCAAAATCAGAGCCACGACCACCACTTCTATCACCTTGGTCTGGATGGCCAGAGACTCTTTTCTAAATTCCTCCAACGGGATGGTCACGGCGAGAGACCAGCCCATGCTGGGTACCGGAGCAAAGGCGGCTACCTTGGTCTCTCCCTGAAAATTGTAACTTTTCCAGCCGGTGAGCCCGGTCTTCATCTCCAGGGCCAGCTCATTGAGGCCGGGATCGGGATAGTTGCTGAATTTGAGTTCATATGGCTCGAAGTGGGGATGAGCGATGCATTGCCCCAACGGGTCAACCATAAAGGCGTATCCCCTCCGGCCTATTTTGATGCTCTTGACTATCTCTACTATTTTATCAAAATCCACCTCGATCAAGACCACCCCGGCCATCTCCTGCCAACCTGTAAAAAAAGGCTTGGCCATTTCCAGGAAAAATATGTTTCGCGATGGTTTGTCAAGGACGCCGGAGTAGAACAGCCCCTCGGGATTCATGGCGCTGGTTTCTCGGAAAAAGTCTTCCGTGTTACGGCGAAAATGTTCCTTGGCCGGGCCGTCACAAGTTACCTTGATTTCTTCCAGGCCTTCAGCGTTTAAAAAGATTATAGCTTGATAATACGTGGTCCGGGCAATGAATTTCGAGAATATCCTGACCAGATTATCCCGGTTGAAGTCCTCCTCGGCTTTCAGCCGAAAAGAGCGGGCCAGGTGGAAATCCTCTAGAGTGGGTAGGTTGGATAGAGTTTCTAAGTCCAGGCGGCAACTGAAAAAGACGTCATTGATCTTCTTGGCCGTGGCCTCCAACTGGAGCATTTGTTCTTGACGGACCAACCGGTTGACTCGATCCACCGACGCCTCAGTGGCTAAGTAACCGACCGCGGCGATCGGCAGGCACACCAAAGGGGTAATAAACAGAATCAACTTGAAGAATATGGACGACCTAAGTTTCATTGACTGTAATGGATTTGTCCCGATCCGACATTGGGTTGTTAGACTGTGACGAACTTAGGGAATTTGGCCCAAGTCGTACTTTCTTCTATACAAGCTATCTTTGTCATCTTCCTCCACCCAAATGTCAACATTTTTCTAATGCATGAAGCGAAGACCAAGGCCGTCACCAAGATCAGCAGAGCAGTTGAGTCCGCCAGGGCGTGCGGAGTCGGATGTTCGGAGTCCAACCTAATGTGCCGCAGTTTTAAGACTCTCTAACCGGTTTCCCAATTTATCTTCCGCAACGTCAAGTTCATAATCATCCTGCAGGTTCAGCCAAAATTTCGGTGGCGTGCCAAAATATCTGCCCAACCGGATGGCCGTATCCGCAGTAATCGCTCTCTTTCCATGCACAATCTGGTTGATCCTGATGGGAGATACAGCGATGTCTTTGGCCAGGCGGTATTGACTGATCCCCATGGGCTTCAGAAACTCTTCCAAAAGTATGTCCCCCGGATGGACCGGCGGCATTTTCGCCTCTAACATTTCCAACTCCTTTTCAATGGTAATCAACAATTTCAACCTCGTATGCGTTGTTATCCCGCCACACAAAGCAAATCCGCCATTGATCATTAATCCGGACGCTGAATTGACCCGTCCGATCATATCTCAATTTTTCAAGTTGATTCGTGGGAGGAGCATTCAATGTTTCTAAATCGTCGGCCGCATTTATCAACCGTAATTTTCTTAGGGCCTGGCGCTGAATGCTTTCGGGAAGCTTCTTGGAAAACCGGCGATAAAATATTTTTTCAGTCTCTTTGCACTTGAATGATTTAATCATGGTTTGATAATATCGTAATGCAATAATTTCGTCAAGCGATATTATGAGATAGCGAAGAAGCCGGGGGGTCCCTCAAGCATTTCCGTATGGTCTTCTTCTTGGGCTCCTTTTACGGGGTAGTTTATTCCTGTCATTGCCTGGGCGGTTGGAAGTGTTTCTTTTGTATACACTCACGGCGGATGTGTCTCCTTAGGCTACACGTGATTTAACAACCTTATTTTTAATGTATAATATATATCGTATCCGGGTAGACGCTTGAAATCTTCTTTTGAGGTTGTATCCAAAGGTAACACTTCCCACGGCTCCTGATCGGGCTTATAATAAATTGGTTAATAATTAGCATGTTAACCTCAAGGGCTGGTAGGAACGCCTTTTGCATTATAATTCCTTACGATCATTCTTAATCCCCCAAACCGGTTTCTTTGATCAAGGTCATGCCTTAGCGTTCGATGTAACCCGCACTACTAACCAGGGAGGACCACGCAATGAAAAGAATCGCTTATTTTACCATCTCCATTCTTCTAACCCTAGCCTTTTTTCAACTGAAGACCACGCTTGCGGCGGATGGCCGAGGCCAAGATTCAACTTCCGACCTGGATGAAAAAGAATAAGTAAGGGGAGGCGCCATGCTCACCATGACCATTGTCTATGGATTCATCAACAGCGCCATCCTGGTGGTGGCGGCTTTAGGGTTCAACATAACCTTCGGCATCAGCGGGGTGGCCAACTTCGCTCACGGCGCCCTGTACATCGCGGCCGGCTTTCTGGCCTACCTGTGCCTGACCGAACTCCATTTTCCATACTGGATCGCCGCGCCATCAGCCGTAATCATAACCGGTGCCCTGGCCGCGGTGATTTACCGCGTCGTTTTGCTTCGAGTGCGAGGATTGGTCGTCAGTGAGGTTATCGCCACCTTTGGGATCGGTCTGGCCATCCTTGAGCTATTCCGTTTCCTGGGGTTCGTCGGTTTTGAATATACTCTCCCGGTCTTTGTCGACGCGTCCGTTCCTCTGGGTAATACCCTGGTCGACGCCCAGCGTTTGCTCGTGGTGGCCTCGGGAATAATTTTGACGTCTTTTCTTTGGTTTTTCACCCATTACACCAAAACCGGTCTGGCTTTTCGGGGCATCGCCCAGGATGAAAGGACGGCTTTGACCCTGGGCATCAATGCCGACCGGGTGGCGGCTTTGTCTATGGCCTTTGGCGGTGGATACGCGGCCCTGGCCGCCCTGGTCATTCTCCCGCTCGGAACCATTGCCGTAAACGAGGGATATGACGTTATGATCAACTCCCTGGCTGTCTGCATCATGGGCGGATTAGGCAGCACGGGAGGGTTGATCGCGGCCGGCTTTCTAATAGGCTATGGTCAGATTATAACCGCCACATATTTGGGCACACACTGGACAATGATTGTCAGCCTGGTGGCCATTCTGATTATCCTGATCGTCAAACCTTCGGGGCTGTTCGGCCATCAGAAGGAACTGGAGGAAAGAACTTGAAAGACAATGACAAATCAGCGGGACGAAGACTGGAAAGGATCGACCGGGG
>JADFYC010000303.1:3603-4748 GCA_015233295.1 Deltaproteobacteria bacterium
AACTCCTGGCGGGAGATGCTCTATCTTTTAGGCCCCAGGGTCATACCGGTGGCGGCCCTGGTTATCTTAGGGCTCGTGGCACCCCTTTATTGGCAAAGAGTTTTGGTTTCCACCGCCATGTTCGCCCTCCTGGCCATCTCCTGGGACATGCTCGCCTCTACAGGCATGGTTTCTCTGGGGCAGGCCCTATTCTTCGGCGTCGGGGCCTACGTGGCCGGCATATTAAATCACTATTACGGCCTTCCCCCCTGGTTGACCATTCCTCTGGCTGCCGTGATCGGGTCCGTAATCTGCACGATTATGTTATTGCCTGTTTTGAGACTCCGGGGCATTTATTTCGCTATGGTCACTCTGGTTCTGCCTCTGATGCTGGAGCGGATCATTGAAGCCACCAAGATTTTCGGCGGCACGGAGGGGATAAGCGGTCTATGCCAATTGCCCTCAGTTGACGTGGAGTTCATTGTGGCCATGGTTGCCGTTTGGGGGGCTCTGTTCGGGTTCCGCCGGCTTATGGATTCCGACTACGGTCTGGTACTCAAAGGGATAAAGGACAACGACCGCTCGGTTATGGCCGGCAGCATCAACATCTACCTGTACAAGGCCCAGGCCCTGCTCATTGCCGGGTCTATCGCCTCTCTGGCCGGAGCCTTTATGACTCATGCTTACATGTTTGTGGGCATTCCCGTCTTTGCATTGGACTATTCAATCATCCCCATCGCGGCAGCCGCAGTGGGTGGTGTGGGCACGCTAGCCGGATCATTGCTGGGTGCCTTCATCTTGGTGCCTCTAAACGAACTTCTGCGCGGACTGGGTGGTCTTAGAAGCGTCATCTACGCTCTCTTGCTGGTTGTTTTTACGGTGGGGCTGCCTGAAGGAATCTTCCATTTCTTGCAGCGCAAATATTGTCAGTTCGAACGATGGGTTGAGGTGAGCTAATGAGTGATGATGTTATTATCGCAGCGAAAGACCTGGCCCGTTCTTTTGGGGGCATCAGGGCCGTGGACGGAGTGAGTTTTGAACTAAAGGCCAACCAGGTTTTAGGGATTATCGGCCCGAACGGATCAGGAAAAACCACCCTAGTCAATCTTCTGACCGGTTTTGTGAAGCCTGATCAGGGACGGATATTATTTAAGGGAAAGGACGTG
>JADFYC010000304.1 GCA_015233295.1 Deltaproteobacteria bacterium
CGGTTAATTGATCCGACCGGGTGTTCAGGTCTACGTTTGCCTTGTTAAGAATGTCCTTTGACGTAGAACGGCCAATCCCAAAAATGTAGGTCAACGCTATTTCTACGCGCTTTCCTCTGGGTAAGTCTATACCAGCAATACGTGCCAATCTCTAGTCCTCCACCTGACGGGTTATCCCTGTCTTTGTTTATGCCTGGGATTCTCGCAAATTATTCTCACAATCCCTTTTCTTTTGATAACCTTGCACTTGGCGCAAATTCGTTTTACCGAGGCTCTGACTTTCATCGCTCACCTTTCAGTCACAAGGCTTCGGCCACGAAGCGGAGTTAATGGATTCTATTTTGATCTATAGGTAATCCGGCCCCGGGACAGGTCATAAGGCGATAATTGAACCGTCACTTTGTCTCCCGGCAAAATCTTGATATAGTGCATCCGCATCTTACCCGATATATGCGCCAGCACCCGGTGGCCGTTGTCGAGCTCTACCCGGAACATCGCGTTCGGAAGTGGCTCTACAACTACTCCTTCCACTTCAATGGCATCTTCCTTAGACATAAATTCCCCTTTTGTTATTGCATTACCTGACTCAACCGTCGACTGAGCAAGAATCCTAGGCTGCCAGGCTCAGAATCCGGCAACCATTCTCGGTCACCGCAACGGTGTGCTCGAAGTGGGCGGAAAGCCGTCTGTCTTTGGTGACGGCTGTCCACCCATCTCCAAGTATCTCTACTTCATAACCACCGGCGTTAACCATCGGTTCGATGGCCAACACCATCCCCGGACGCAGTCTGACACCTCGGCCCGGTCTACCGAAGTTAGGAATCTGCGGCTCCTCATGAAGGCTCTTGCCTATCCCGTGACCCACAAACTGCCTAACGACCGAAAATTTCTTAGATTCCACGTAGGATTGAATTGCGTGGGAAAGATCGGAAAGCCGATACTGAGGAGTGGCCTTTTTCAAGGCGATATACAAAGACTCCTCAGTTGTCCGAATCAATAGTTCTGCCTCTTGAGTAATCGTCCCCACTGGAATGGTCACCGCGGCATCGCCGTAATAACCGTCATGTAATACTCCGAAGTCAATACTGACGATATCGCCCTGAACCAACTCCCTTAATGTCGGGAATCCATGAACCACCTGTTCATTGACAGAGGCGCAGAGAGCGTATGGGTAACCACGATAACCCTTGAAAGCCGGCCTCACCTTTTTTTTGCTACAAAACCGGTTTGTCGCCTCTTCTAGTTCCATTGTGGTTACGCCGGGTTTTACCATTAGCCTGAGCTCAGCCAAAACCTCGGCCACGATGGCATTACTGGCTCTCATCTTTTCCATCTCCCATGGAGATTTTAAGATGATCACTTAATCCACCCTATCCCAAAACAGCCGTGATTCGGCCGAAGATGTCATCAATCGAACCAGTCCCCTGAATGGGCCTGATCAAATTCTTCTTGGTATAATAATCAATCAACGGCTTGGTCTGATTCTCATAAACCTGGAGCCGAGAGCCAACGGTGGTTTCATTATCGTCATCACGTTGATACAGCTCGCCGTCACACTTGTCACAGCCACCGGCTTTCTTGGGCGGATCAAAGACAACATGGTAGCCCGAGCCGCATTTGCGACAGGTCCGGCGACCGGTGAGCCGCTTCATCAACTCGTCACTGGCCACTTCGATACTGATCACGTGGTCAATCTTCGAGCCCATCTTATTAAGCACGTCATCAAGGGCTTCGGCTTGAACGACCGTCCTGGGAAAGCCATCCAGCATATAGCCTTTTTGACAATCAGATTGGGTCAGGCGATCCCTAATTATCCCGATAACCACTTCATCGGGGACCAGGGCACCCTTGTCCATATACTCTTTAGCCTTGATTCCCAGTTCGGTGCGTTCCTTAAGGGCGGCACGAAGAATGTCACCTGTGGAAATCTGGGGGATGCCGTACTTGTCAATCAATCTCTTAGCCTGTGTCCCTTTGCCGGCCCCTGGCGGGCCAAGTAGAATCAAGTTCATACCCATCTCTCCTTCGGGTCAGTAGGTTGTGCAACCAAAAAGTAGAAGTATCTCAAGAAACTATCCTCGCCGTCCCTTAATCCGTGAACCTTTGATAAACCCTTCGTAGTGCCGGGTCAGCAGGTGGGATTCCATTTGAGCGACGGTGTCTATGGCCACGCCGACAACAATCAGGAGTGCCGTGCCCCCAAAATAAAAGGGGACGTTAAACTTGGTAATCAATAGTTAGGGCAGGATGCAAATAGATGAGACATATATGGCCCCACCCAAGGTAATTCTGGTCAAAACTCGATCAATATATTCGGAAGTAGGTTTTCCAGGTCTCAGGCCTGGGATGTATCCGCCATACTTCTTTAAATTCTCAGCCACGTCAACCGGGTTAAAGGTGACGGCCGTGTAAAAATAGGCAAAAAAGAAAATGAAGGCGACGTACAATACGGAGTACAAAATATGCCCGGGCATCATGGTATCTGCTGCGGCCTTAACCCACTTAATCTCTATGAATTGCGCTATGGTGGCCGGAAACATGATAATGGATGAGGCAAAAATGGGCGGGATGACCCCAGAGGTATTTATCTTTAAAGGTAAGTACCGGCTCTGGCCGCCATAGACCTTACGCCCGATCACCCGTTTGGCGTATTGCACTGGAATCCGCCGTTGCCCGCGTTCCACAAAGACGATCGCGGCGATGACCCCGACCATCAGAATAATTAACAGGAGAACAAAGAAAATGCCCATTTCTCCCGTGCGCAACAATCTGACCGTGTTTCCAAAAGCAGACGGCATGGCCGCCACGATGCCGCCGAAAATTATCAGGGAGATGCCGTTTCCTATCCCCCGTTCGGTGATCATCTCTCCCAGCCACATCAGGAAGGCGGTACCAGCCGTTAGAGTAAGCATCGTGAAAAGACGAAAAGACCAGCCGGGCTCCAAAACAATCATGGTGTTCCCTGGGCCGACCATCTTTTCGAACCCGACGGCAATTCCGAAACCCTGGATCATGCTCAAAACCACAGTCCCGTAACGGGTATACTGGGTTATTTTCTTCCGTCCGGCTTCGCCTTCTTTTTTCAGTTTTTCCAGAAAAGGCACCACGACGGTCAGTAATTCCAGGATAATAGATGAACTGATGTAAGGCATGATCCCCAGGGCCATGACCGAGAACCTTTTCATGGCCCCACCGGCGAACATATCGAATAATCCCAGCAGAGTCCCCTGGGCATGGGCAAAGAAGGCACCTAGGGCTTCATTGTTGATACCCGGGGTGGGGATGTGACATCCAGCTCGATAAACCGCCAGCATAATGAGGGTAAATAGTATCCGTCGCTTTAGCTCCGGAACTTTAACGATATTCTGGAAACCACCTATCAAGTCAGCTTACCTCTACCTTTCCGCCGGCAGCTTCAATTTTGGCCTTGGCACTTTGGCTAATAGAAGTAACCTTGACGGTTAGTGGGCGGTCAATTTCACCTTGACCCAGAATTTTGACTCCATCCTTAGCCTTTTTGATCAATCCCGATTCAATTAAAATTGCCGCATCAAGCGTTGATCCAGCTTCAAAAACGATTAAGTCTTTGATATTGAGAATAGCATATTCTTTTTTGAAGTGATTCGTGAATCCTCGCTTGGGAAGCCTCCGTTGGATAGGCATCTGACCACCCTCAAACCAAGGCGGCGTTTTTCCCCCAGAGCGGGCGTTTTGTCCCTTATGTCCGCGGCAGGCAGTCTTACCGTGGCCGGATCCCACGCCACGTCCTACCCTCTTGTTCTTCTTTTTGGAGCCAGCGGCCGGCTGTAGGCAACTCAAGTCCATGTCTTTACTCCATGACCTCTACCAGGTGAATCACTTTTCGAATCATCCCCCTGATGGCCGGTGTATTTTTTAGCGTTACGGTTTTGTTCATCCTGGTTAAACCTAAGCCTTTCAAAGTCAGCTTATGATTTTTGGGACGACCGATACCGCTTCTGACGAGTTTTACCTTGATCAAATCAGACATTTTAATCACCTAACTTCAGCTATGTCAAGACCTCTTTGCCGGGCTACTTCCTCGAGCGTCCGAAGCTGAGAAAGTCCCTGCATCGTGGCCTTAACCACATTATGGGAGTTATGGCTGCCCAAGCATTTGGTCAAGACGTTCTGAACTCCCGCTGCTTCCAACACAGCCCTGACCGCGCCGCCGGCGATGAGACCCGTTCCCTCAGAAGCAGGCTTTAGCAGGACCAACCCGGCACCGAATTTCCCCACTACTTCATGCGGAATTGTCCGGTTGACAATCGGGACGGCGATCATTTCTTTTTTGGCTCTCTCGACGCCTTTGCGAATGGCTTCAGGCACCTCGTTGGCCTTCCCTAAGGCGATTCCGACTTTCCCTTTACCATCGCCTACGACTACCACTGCGCTAAAGCTGAATCGCCGGCCGCCTTTGACGACTTTGGCCACTCGACTGATATGAACTACTTTATCTATTAGTTGGGATTCGACGTTATCTTGATCAAACAATGGCCATCTCCTTTTACTAGAATTTGAGACCGCTTTCTCTGGCCGCATCGGCTAGTGCTTTGACTCGGCCATGGTAAATGAATCCATTTCGGTCAAAGGCCACCTTTTCTATCCCTTTGGCCAAGGCCTTCTTGGCTATCAGGCTACCAACCTTTTTCGCCGCCTCGACATTTCCGCCGTGCTTGAGCTCACTTTTCAGTTCTGCG
>JADFYC010000305.1 GCA_015233295.1 Deltaproteobacteria bacterium
TTGCTGGAAAAGTTACTGGCTTAGGTGGAATAATACGGTGAGATGGAAGGTTGCCTCGGATTCTGACGGATGTATGCTTTTTTTGATACTTACATGCACATGGCGCTTATCCCAGCTTGGGTGGCGCAGACAACTTGTTGTCTGCGCCGCGAAGCGGCAAGAAGCAAAAGAGGAAAGCACCTGGTCAAGCCGTGCCTTAATTCAACAACATTGGGGCAGTGCCCCAGACTACTCACTTTTCTGTACGACTTTCGGCCAAACTGGTTTTAGAATTTGCCGATTTTTTGAACCTTCCAGCGACGGTCGTTGTCATGCCAACACGCCGGATATTCAACATAAAAGGCCATGCGCATTTTGTCACTTTTTCGTGCTATCACCGACGCCGTCTTTTGAATCATGATAGAGCAAAGCAAATTGTATTGAGCGTGTTCGCCTTACAGGTGGAAAAACAGCAAGTAGAATCGATGGGCTTTGTAATAATGCCTGACCACGTCCACTCATTGATCATGTTCTCCGGAGACGGCGATAATACAATCGGTTCTTTTATGAAGCAATGGAAGCAACAAAGTTCTGTGCAACTCAAGAAATTTTTAAGCTCCACGTTAACGGAATACACCTCAAAAATTAGTTTAGCAGACCCAGTTTGGCAGCGAAGATATTATGATTATAATGTGTATTCAGAACGAAAGCTGACGGAGAAGCTGGAATACATGCACAATAATCCAGTGAGGGCAGGGCTGGTAAGAAAAGCAAGTGATTGGCGCTATAGTTCGGCTTGGTTCTATGAATATGGGAAGGCTTGTTGGAATATTTGACATAACTTGTAGGTTAGACTCCACTTCTTGTTGCTTCGCAACCCAGACAACAAGTTGTCTGGGCCACCCGGAGTAAGACTACACTATATTTAGGATGGCGTCTCACCATCATCTACCGACAGGGCGACTAGTTCTCCAACATCTCAATATGTGTTCTTAACCTGAAACCATGCAAAAGGAAATACCGTGTCCCGTAAAATCAATAAAGTCGTGTTGGCCTATTCCGGCGGATTGGATACGTCGGTTATCTTGAAATGGATAAAAGAAGAATATCAGTGTCAGGTTATCGCCTTTGCGGCCGATCTGGGTCAGGGGGAGGACCTGAAGGAGGTTGAACAAAAGGCCTACGCCACAGGGGCCGACAAGGTCTATATTTCCGACTTGAAGGAAGAGTTTGTCCGAGACTATGTTTTCCCGGCCGTGATGGCCAACGCAGTTTACGAGGCCGGATATCTACTGGGAACTTCCCTGGCCCGGCCGTTGATCGCCCAGAGGCAGGTGGCCATTGCCGAGGCTGAAGGAGCGGACGCTGTGGCCCATGGAGCCACGGGCAAGGGGAATGATCAGGTTCGATTTGAGCTTACTTACATGGCCTTAAATCCCCATCTGGCCATTATCGCGCCCTGGCGGGATTGGTCTTTCAATTCCCGGGCTGATCTTATCCAATATGCTGAGACCCATGGTATTCCCGTCCCGGTCACCAAGGAGAAACCTTATAGTTCCGATGCCAATTTGTTTCATATTAGTTTTGAAGGCGGGATATTGGAAGACCCCGACAACGAACCGGCTGAAGACATGTTCGTTATGAGTGTTTCTCCGGAAAAAGCGCCGGATAAGCCGACCTACGTGGAGATTGATTTTGATTCGGGAATCCCGGTGAAGGTGGATGGACGGGTCATGCCGCCGGCCTTGCTCCTGGCCCATCTTAACGAACTGGGCGGGGCAAATGGGATCGGCCGGGTCGATGTGGTGGAAAATCGTTATGTGGGAATGAAGTCTCGCGGCGTCTACGAGACTCCGGGCGGCACCATCCTCCAGGCGGCCCATCGGGCGGTGGAGTCCATCACTATGGACCGGGAGGTTATGCGCCTGAGAGATTCTATGAGCGTCAAGTTCGCCGAGTTGATCTATTACGGCTATTGGTTCACCCCGGAAATGCGGGTAATGCGCCGGATGTTGGACGAATCCCAGGTTAATGTCACCGGCACCGCCCGAATAAAACTTTATAAAGGTAATTGTACCGTGGTCGGGCGCCGATCTCCCAGATCCCTCTATTCAAGCGATTATGCCACCTTTGAAAAGGATACGGTTTATCGTCAGAAAGACGCTGAAGGTTTTATCCGCTTAAACGGTCTCAGACTAAAAATAAACCGTCTGATCCGGCCGGAATAAGCGGCCTATTTGTCTATATGGAGTAAAAACGGGAGCAGAGACATCTATGACAAACAAACTCTGGGCCGGCCGGTTTTCGGAGCGGACAGACAAGCTGGTAGAGGAGTTTACCGCGTCCATTGGTTTTGACGCCAGACTGCTGGAATACGATATCGCCGGCAGCATCGCCCATGTCAGAATGCTGGCCAAGCAAGGGATTATTTCCGGTGACGACGGCGTGACCATAATGGGGGCGCTGGGTGTAATCAAACGGAAAATCGAACGGGGCGGCGTTGAACTGGGCGTGGAATACGAAGATATTCACATGCTGATTGAAAAAATGTTGGTTGAAGAAGTGGGGGAAATGGGCGAAAAAATGCACACCGCCCGCAGCCGGAATGATCAGATCGCTTTGGATATCAGGCTGTTTCTCAGGGACAAGACTAAAGAGATAATCCGGTTGCTTTTCGAACTCAGCCGGGCTATGGTCCTCCAGGCTCATAAGAATATAGACGTGATCATGCCGGGGTACACCCATCTGCAACGGGCCCAACCCGTTTTGTTCGCCCATCATCTCCTGGCCTATTACGAGATGTTTAAACGGGATCGGGAACGGCTGGAAGATTGCCTGAAGCGGATTAACGTCATGCCCTTAGGCAGTGCGGCCCTGGCCGGGACGTCGTTTCCCATCGACATGGATTACGTGGCCGAATTGCTGGACTTCCCCAAAATAGTGGCCAACAGCATGGACGGGGTAAGTGATCGGGACTTTATCATCGAGTTTTTGTCCGCCGCGGCCTTGATCATGATGCACCTGAGCCGACTGGCCGAGGAGATGATCCTCTGGTCCACCTACGAGTTTGGTTTTATTGAATTGTCGGATGCCTATACCACCGGTTCCAGTATTATGCCTCAGAAAAAGAATTCCGACGTGGCGGAGTTGACTAGAGGGAAATGCGGTCGGGTTTACGGCAGTTTGATCGCCCTTTTGACCACCATGAAGGGATTGCCCCTGACCTATAACCGGGACCTCCAAGAAGATAAGGAACCCCTGTTCGACGCAGTCGATACTTTGACGGCCACGATTAACGTCAACTGTGGCCTGATGGCCAATATTAAAGTAAACGCCCAACGGATGCGGGAAACCGCCCAGATTGGACATCTGACCGCCACCGACATGGCTGATTATCTGGTCCGGAAGGGGATGACTTTCCGCCGGGCCCACAGCGTTACCGGCAGCGCGGTCAAGTACGCCATTCAGCAAGGCAAGGAAATCGCTGAATTGACCTTGGAGGAGATGAAGAAATTTTCGGAGATGTTGGATGTAGATATATTTAATTATATCAGCCTGGAGAGATCTGTGACGATCCGGACTTCACCGGGAGGTACGGCCCCGGTCAGGGTGAAGGAAGCCCTGGCCAAGGCTGCCGTTGAATTGAACTTGGATCTGCTGCTGCCGGCGGACTGCGGCCGGCCAACGGGAGACAGCCCGGCATGATCACCAGGCATCGTCTGAGCTGGTTCCGGCCGGTAAACTTTTTGACGGCTGTGGTCATCGCCACCCTGGTGGGCCTGGTTACGGCTGGATGCGGGATGAAGGCGCGGCCGGCCTTTAGCCGGATTGTGGCTCCGACGGCGGTCACCGATCTCCGAGCCAACCCGGTTCAGGGTGAGGTGATTTTAAGATGGACCCCGCCCGGAGGAACCGGGGAACCGGGCGCCAAAGAGGCCAAGGGGGCGGTACCCGTATCCAAGTACAGGTTGTATCGTCGCCAAATTTTGGTGGAAGACAAAGATTGCTCAACTTGCCCCGCTCGTTTCAACCTGTCCCGGGAACTGTATCCCGGACCCGCCGGGCCGTTGAAACTGGATAGCGGACAATGGTCTTATGTGGATCGGGATGTGACGCCCGGATACAAGTATCTGTATCTCATCTATGCTGTGAGTCAAACCGATGAGTCCAGCGGCCCATCCAACGCGGCCATGGCTGAGATTCGGGGACCAAATTGAGGATGCCTGACGACCATGGATCACTTTCAATATCGCGACAATCGACTTTACGCCGAAGATGTGCCGGTGGAAAAAATCGCCGCAGAAGTGGGCACACCGGTCTACATTTATAGCCACGCCACCTTAATGCGCCACTTTCTCACTTTTGACCGCGCCTTTAAGCAGGTGGACCACTTGACTTGTTTCTCGGTTAAGTCCAATTCCAACCTGGCCTTGTTGTCTCTTTTCTCTAAGCTCGGCGGCGGAATGGATATTGTTTCCGGAGGGGAACTCTATCGGGCCCTCAAATCCGGGGTGTCGCCGCGTCGGATTGTTTATTCCGGCGTGGGAAAAACCGTGGCTGAAATTGATCTGGCCTTGAAAACCGGCATTCTCATGTTCAATATTGAGTCTCCTCAGGAGCTGGAGATGTTGTCGCAACGGGCCCAGGCCCTGAATGCAGTCGCGCCTATTGCCTTGCGGGTCAACCCGGATGTGGATCCCAAAACCCACCCCTACCTTTCCACCGGGT
>JADFYC010000306.1:0-4181 GCA_015233295.1 Deltaproteobacteria bacterium
TATTGGTCGGGGATGGACCCTATCTTGATGAATTGCAGACAAAATTGGATAGCACCCCATGTACTTTCACCGGTTACCTGGCCGGCGATGAATTGGCCAAGGTTTTTGCTTCCTGCGATCTTTTCGTTTTTCCAAGCACTACGGACACCTTCGGGAATGTGGTGCTGGAGGCGCAGGCATCCGGACTGCCGGTTATTGTCACCGATGTGGGAGGGCCGCATGAAAATGTCATCTCCGGCAAAACCGGGATCATCACCAAGGGCGACGATGCGGCCGGTTTACGAAGAACCATCCAGTCATTTCTGGCCAACCCGGAACGTCTGCGGCAAATGGGCTCCGCGGCCCGCCGGTATATGGAAGGGCGATCATTTGAACAGGCCTTTGAAGCAACGTGGGAGATGTTTGACGAAAAAGACGAGCGTACCGGAATCACCTATGGCTGAAGCGGTCTGAGGTAGGACGGCTGATGATTTCAACCGGGTGACCGGCTCCGGCCCGACATGTTCATTTCCCTGTATTTCGATCCGACCATGGAAAATATTCATCGATGCGGTTAACGAGACACCTCAGGGAGTGGCAAAATGGCGAAAACCTATGTTCTGGATACGAACGTGTTGCTCCATAATCCGGGAGCACTCCTGGCCTTTGAAGAAAACGACGTGGTCATTCCTTTCACCGTCATTGAGGAGATCGATAATCAAAAGAAAAGACAAGACGAGATCGGCAGAAACGCCCGGCTGGTATCAAAGAGGCTAGATGAACTGCGGGCTTTGGGACGGCTCTCATCCGGGGTGAAGCTAAATTCAGGCGGGCTGCTCCGGATTGAACTCAACCACCAAGATCTCATTGACTTCCCTCCGGGTTTGGATCCCGGCAAACCAGACAACCGCATTCTGGCCATAGCTCACAACCTGGGGAAGTCAGATGGAAAATCGGTTATTCTTGTCACCAAGGGCCTGAACCTCCGCATCAAAGCGGACCTGATGGGAATCGTAGCCGAAGATTTTTACAACGACCGGATTGACTACCAGCAACTTTATTCCGGAGTAGCCGAACTGAAAGTTTCGACCACGGAACTGGATCAATTCCATCGAGAGGGTAAACTGAACTTGGACGATCGGCAGACTGGATTCCCAAATCAATTTTACATATTAAAAAGCTCACACAATCCTTCCCAGTCAGCCCTGGCGCGTTACTCTGAAGGACTTCTATGTCCACTCACCCATGGGGAATCGGCCAACTGGGGCGTCCGAGCCCTGAACAAGGAACAAAAATTCGCCTTCGAACTTCTTTTGAACGATAAAATTAAGGTTGTCACCCTGGTTGGCTGCGCTGGAACGGGAAAAACCCTCCTGGCCCTGGCCGTCGGTTTAGAAAGAGTCATCGAACAAAACGCCTTCAGCCGGCTATTGGTCACGCGGCCGGTGATTCCAATGGGCAATGACCTGGGCTACCTGCCCGGGACAAAAGAAGAAAAACTCCGCCCCTGGATGCAGCCCATCTATGACAACCTGGAGTTCCTGATGCGGGACTGCCAGGATTCCTTTGACGTGCTGCAAGATCTGAGAGGAAAAGGCACTCTGGAAATGGAGGCCCTGACCTATATTCGAGGCCGGAGCATCCCGCGGCAATTCATTATTTGTGATGAGGCCCAAAACCTATCTCCGCACATGATCAAGACCCTGGTCACGCGCGTGGGCGAGGGAACCAAAATCGTTTTCACCGGAGACCCCGAACAAATTGATCATCCCTATCTCGACGCCGGCAGCAACGGGCTGACATATTTAATAGAGAAGCTCAAAGGAGAAGAACTCGCCGGGCACGTCACCCTGGTCAAGGGCGAACGCTCCAAAGTCGCCGAAATGGGGGCCAAGCTCTTGTGAGGTATCAGGTTACCCTGAGGTCGATAAGTCGGTTGAGCGGTTAGAAAGCAGTGGTTTGCAGAACATTGTTTACGCCACAGATGACACCTTTTTGCGCATGTTTGTGCATGTCAAGGGCCAAGTTATTTGACCTTCTCGGGGCCGGATAAATTGGCCGCTTTGATTTTTGCCCGCAAGCGATCAGCCTGTTTTTGATATCTTTTCCCACAACCTCTGCCCATCTGTTATCTCCTCAACCCATCACCGGACCTGATTTCAAACTATTTTCTAATTGGGCAGCTCAAAAAAAATTAACTTGCCTTGAGATTAGAACAATGTTAGTGTTATACGTATTTTTTTACTTTTCCACCAGCCTTCACGAAAGGAACATCATGAGTAGTTCCGCCGAGCAAGAAAAACAACTTAAAGACAAACTCAATGAAGCCATTAAGTCGGAACAGGTAGATAAAGTATATGTCAATGGCTTTACATGCTATTTTGATGTTGCTGACGTGCTCGTCCTCTTTGAGCAAAACAATCAGGCAAAAATTGCGGTTAATATGTCCTATACTCTGGCGAAAACACTCGGCACCAAATTACTTTCGCTTATAAGATTGCTGGAAGAGAAGACCGGTCAAGAAATTATGACCACTGATTACATCCATCAAAAAATAAATCTGATTAACCCAGACGAAAATGAGGCGTAAAATGTATCAGTCGCTGATTGCTGCTTCTGCTGGTGAGACTATTTTCTTGTCATCACATTCTATGATCGATAATATTGTTGATAGCACCGAAGAAGCTATCAAGTCACTATGCAAGTTGCCTGTTGGCTGGGACTATGGTGAAGGCATTCCTCCGACTGAAGCCACGATCAAACTGGCAATAGATATTTACCGAATGGGTAAAGAATATAATCTTCATGCCGAGGTACATCCCATTGGTGAGGGTGAAATAGAAATATCTTTTTCACGCCGCCTCGGTGACCATTTTGTTGATGTCTTAATCTGTAATGATGGTACATATCAGGTTGACTATGAAATCGGCATTGGAGAACAATACGAACAGGTTCTATTTTGTGAAAATGCTCCTCTCGAATTAATCAAGATTAACCTCTCGAAGATAGCCGGGGTCGGTGGATGCAACTCATCAGAATACTGCGGAAACATTCTTTCGACAAAAAGAAACAAAGGGTTACTGCGAATAGCTTCAGAAACTATAAAGATGGTATTTCAGCCATTTGTAAGTCCTGCATCACAAAAAAATACGGCACTGAAGTGTGTCCCCATCTGAATAATTATTATCAATCCGTTGATACCGAACCAATCGCTTACTGGATATTATGTACCGACATACTCAACAGTGCGAATCTTGAACAAGTCGAAAGCGAGTCAGGAGACCAATGTCACATTAATATAAGAAGTCTTCCTAATGAACAGGCCAGGGACGTATTTATGGAACATTTCAGATGCAATGACTGCATGATTTGCCAAAATGGACAGGATTTCCCATACCATAATGAATTATTTAAAGAATTAATAGGTCTACGATAAAACAGATCCTATCTTCGTAGCCATCCCCTTCCGGCTTATCTCCCTAGACCAAAAACTGTCGCCGCTAACATCTTTTAACTCCTACCACCCTCTTACCCATCACCTTAATCAAGGCATAGGCATCGGTGATAGAGGTGGGTTCGGGAGCCGCGATGACTATTATTTCATGAGCCAGGGCGTTAAAATAGATAACGTTTGACGAGATCCCGACTCCGCGGTCTTAGGCGGCATCACCAAATACAGCGACATTTTGATGGCGCTCGGCGTAATCGGGGTGTTGATCATCATGATCATTCCCGTGCCCACGCCGCTTTTGGACATGCTGTTGACCTTTAACATCACTGTCGCCGTGATTATCTTGTTTATCGGCATTTACATCTTGAACCCGCCGGATTTCTCTATTTTTCCGGGCTTATTGCTCATTACCACCCTGCTCCGGCTGTCCTTAAATATCGCCTCGGCCCGGTTGATCCTGTTGCACGGGCACGAAGGGGCCACCGCCGCCGGCGAGGTCATCAAAGCCTTTGGCTCTTTTGTCGTCGGCGGTAATTACGTGGTCGGGGTGATTATATTCGCCATCTTGGTCATCATCAATTTCGTCGTCATTACCAAAGGTTCCGGCCGTATCGCCGAAGTGGCCGCCAGGTTTACCTTGGACGCCATGCCGGGTAAACAAATGGCCATTGACGCCGACCTCAACGCCGGTCTGATCACGGAGTCCGAAGCCAAGGTCCGGCGTCAAAAAATCTCCAAGGAAGCCGATTTC
>JADFYC010000306.1:4263-4698 GCA_015233295.1 Deltaproteobacteria bacterium
GTGTCTTTCAAGAAGGTATGCCCATCGGGACGGCGGCCCAGACCTACACCCTGTTAACCATCGGTGACGGCCTGGTCTCCCAAATCCCCGCCCTGGTCATCTCCACGGCTGCCGGTATTATCGTCACCAGGGCTGCCTCGGAAGCAAATCTGGGGGCCGAACTGGTCGGCCAGATTCTAGCCCATCACCGGGCTCTCGGCCTGGCCGCAGGCGTCATTTTCTTCTTCGGCCTCATCCCTGGAATGCCCACCATCCCCTTCTTCGCCATGGGCATTGTCACCGGTTATGTCACCTATCTCATTTACCGGTCACGGCGGGAAGCCATGGTGGAAGCCGTAGAAGAGCGGGCCGAGACACCCGAAGAAAAAGTTGAGAAGGTAGAGGCTCTGTTGCCCCTGGATGTACTGGAATTGGAAGTGGGTTACAACCTCATCC
>JADFYC010000307.1:0-387 GCA_015233295.1 Deltaproteobacteria bacterium
AATTACGTTTTTGATCACTACCTGACCAAGAATGGCCCGGCCTACGTTGACAAGTTCAGGTTCAGCCCGGAGGATTCCATTTCTCTCATCAAGACCGCCGGCGGGCGGGCCTGTCTGGGTCATCCTTTCACTTTATTTATTAAAGACAATGTCATTCTGGATCAAATGATCGCCGGGTTGAAAGCCAAGGGGCTGGAGGCCATTGAAGTCTATTATCCGGATCATACGCCCGATCAAACAGCTACTTTCCTCCATTTGGCCAAGAAATACGACCTGTTCCCCACCGGTGGCTCAGATTTCCACGGCCGGGCTAAACCTCGGGTTGATCTGGGGATAGGTTATGGCGCATTGCGGGTTCCTTACGAACTTCTTGATCATATGAAGAGT
>JADFYC010000307.1:454-4670 GCA_015233295.1 Deltaproteobacteria bacterium
TGTTGTCCTGTGCTCTCAGGTTAAATTTTCCCAAATGCGAATCATTTTCCCTCGATAACGAAAAGGCACGACTCTTTCCTTTTATGATATTACCGAGCAACAAGCAACAGATAACCGGCAACAAATAACCAGCAACGAGTAACATGCAACGGGTAACAGGGGCTATTCATGGCCATGACGTTGACCATCTTGGGTTCCGGCACCGCCATCCCCAGGCCGGACCGAACCGCCTCGTCCAACCTGGTCAGAGTCAACGATGAGACCATCATCATCGACCTGGGACCGGGGGCATTGCACCGCCTGGTCCAGGCTGGATCGAGTCTGAACCAGGTGAATCAGATTTTAATCACCCATTTTCACAATGACCATACCAGTGACTTGCCGGCCTTCCTCTTTGCCACTCGTTCCCCCCTGGTGTTGGCCGAAAGAACACCGTTAAATCTGATCGGACCGGCTGGCCTGGAGGAATTTTACCTTGGATTACAGGCGGCCTGGGGGAGATGGGTCACTTTGCCCGAGCATCTGCTGCATATCTTAGAACTGACTAACGACAAAACAAGTACCACAACATTCAAGAATTTTACGTTAACTAGTGCGCCCGTGGACCATACCCCTGCGTCGCTGGCTTACCGTATTGAAGACCACCAGGGGACTGCCGTCGTCTTTTCCGGTGATACCTCTTACGACCTCCGGTTAGTGGAGTTGGCTCGACATGTCGATATCCTGGTGTGTGAATGTTCCTTCCCCGAAGGATTGAAGGGAGAGGGACATATGACGCCATCTCTGGCCGGCCGGGTAGCCGCCGAAGCCGGGGTAAAGAAATTGATTCTTAACCATTTTTACCCTGAGTGTGATGGCCACGATTTGCTAACCCCAGCGCGCCGGGCATTTGCCGGAGAAATCATCCTGGCCCACGACCTTATGGAACTGTCGGTCTAATTAGATAAAATAGTTTACGGTTTACCTGCTTTGAGGTTAGCCGTATTGTTGTTATAACCTGTAACCCGTCACAGGGGTACTCATGATCAGCACCATCGGTGGATTTTTGTTTTTGTGTTTGGGAATTGTCGTCGCCTGGTTAATGCTGGAGGTAATTGGCCGCAAAGACAAAGTGTCAAACCCAGCCGGATATCGCCTTTGGCACAAAAGGTTGGGCTGGGTGTTCATCTTGCTTTACTTGCTCTTCTTAGGTGGCATGATCTATAGATTATACGGTGCGACCGGAGAATTGGACGTCAGGCCCTTTACTCACGCCCTGCTGGGTCTCCTCTTATTTCCGTTACTGGCTATCAAGGTGTTGTTCGCCAGGAGATACAAACCATTTATGGGCACTCTGCCGACGCTGGGGCTGATCATTGTCACCACGTCGTTTCTGTTGATAATGTTAACCGCCGGTTATGACTTGATAGAGGCTGACCAAGACCGACCCGCCACTGCCGCACAGTCTGGCGGGGAAGACCAGGTGGCTAATGGCAAGGCGCTGGTTCCAATCAAGTGTACCCATTGCCACAGCCTGGATCGTGTCTGGGCCGCGAATAAAACTCCAGCCGTGTGGCAATCCACCGTCAGAACCATGGCCTCTAAACAACCAGGTTGGATAGACGATAACCAGGCCAGGGCCATTATATCGTTTCTGTCTCAAAGGCAGAAATGATCCTCGACGATTTTTTCATATTATTTCAAGTTATTTTCATCATGAGGCCATGTCGCGGCGATTGATTAAGCTTTGTTTGCCGATTATTACCCTGGCCATCTTAGTGGGCCTCAATGTGGGCCGGTCTTCGGATGATCTTTGGGCTGGACAACCCCAGGAGTGGCCCCCAGGAAAAGGCGGTGCTGCGGCGCCTCCGCCCTCTCTTGTCACGGCTGACGGTGAGGCCGGTCTGGCGGTCCGCGGCCTCTCTGCCTCAATCCGGGCCTTCCGAGAATATGCATCACCCCTGGGTTACACCCATTGCCCCATGTACCCCAGTTGCACTCATTTTGGAGAAGAGGCTCTGAAGATTCACGGGGCCCGGTGGGGAAGTCTGTTGACCATTGACCGGCTCATCAGGGAAAGCCAAGACATGCGGGATCGGCCTGAAATTAAGGTGGATGGCCAATACCGGGCCTTTGATCCCCTGAGAGAAAGCGATTTCTGGCTCCGGGACCGGCCGCCCCGACCGCTGCCGATGGTGCCCCATGCCTTTTGGGAGGGCAACGCCCATGGCCGCTAAGCGTATCACGCGCCTCCTGCAGATCTTGGTCATTTTTCCGTTGCTTTTTCTCGGCGAGGCCATTTTGTTCCCGCTGCCCTCTGGCTATTGTCTGGACACTCCGGTAACCGGGCCGCCTGATAAGCTCTTCGGTTTTGCCCAAAGCCTATTGAACAAAGAAGAATGGGATACCGCCCAGGTAGAATTCAAGAGGTTTATCTTCCTTTTTCCAGACCATGCCCGAGTTGGAGAGGCTCGTTTCAGAATCTCCCTATGTGATTTTAGGATGAGACGGTTCGACCAGGCCCTGACCGGTTTCACGGAACTGGCTGGCCAAAAACCGGCGGATAAGTGGACGGTGGAGTCCATATTCTTTGTGGCCGCCTGTTACGAAGCCAATGCCGAATGGCCAAAAGCAGAATCCGTGTATCAAGACCTGATCAGCTCCGATTTATCGTCCTTACCCCATCCGGCCGGAATTAAGGACCGGGCGCGATACCTTCTCGGTTGGGTGCGCGCCGAGCAATCCCGTTGGCTTGATGCGGCTAAAGAGTTCAGCGCAGTCACTGGCCCGGAATATGGTCCCCAGGCTGCGCTCCTGGTCACCGGCATCCCGGCGGGACAGGATTTGCCCCTTAAGTCTCCGGTAGCCGCGGGGATAATGTCAGGGGTGCTGCCTGGACTGGGGCAAATATATTGCGACCGTCCCAGGGACGCGGCCATGTCTTTTCTACTGAATGCCGCCTTCGTGGCCGGGACTGTAGAATCCTACCGGCAAGAAGCCTATGTCGTGGGTAGTATTTTGTTAATGATAGAAATGGGCTGGTATGGCGGGAATATTTTTAATGCGGTCAATAACGCTCACAAGTACAATCGAGATCTTCAGCGACAGTTTCTCGATCGCTTAAAGGAGCAACTTCGAGTCTCGGTAGTACCGGACCCCTCCGGCAGCGCCGCTCTCTGGCTGACTTGGGCTTTTTGACCTGGGTCCGGATCGTTCATGAACCAGTCCAGTTTATGTTTTCCTGACGGTCATAAGTCATGCTTTCGGTGTTGCCCGCCCGTTCGGGCCCCGGGATACGATCACTATCCCCACCGCTTGTTCCTGGCCAGGGAATTGCGCGACAATACGTCCCGGTATGATCCTACGGATTTCTCTCTTAAGCCCATCACCGGATTCAATTGCTGGGCTTTGGGGTACCTGGATGGGGCATTCAAACTAGTCGGGTGTTTGCTCCATCCGGTTCAAAATGAGGGCCGAGATCTCCGGGGCCGCATCGACTACGGTCACAAATGCGCCCGGGAATCCTGCCTGGAAGCCAATATTTTTGATCAGCTTACCGCCGGTCATCGCCAATTTTGGCTGGGCCTGGTTGATGGGCTGGATTCTTTTCAATATTCGAGCAACCTGATGAATCCGTTGTTTCGGGTGTTGAATTTCAGACCAGGAGTCTTATCCGCCATGGCGGCTCATTTCGGCCCCGAATCAATGGCAGACCGGGAGCTGATAAGCGCCTATCCCTTTCTATCTATGGCTGCCTGGCCTAGAACCCATGCTTTTTTGGTTGAGCAGGTTATCACCAGTCATGGGGTGCCGTCTTTGGCCGGGCCTGCAGGTTTGGAGCTGATTAATGGATTGATGAATCATATCAAAACATCCTTATCCGCATTTCTGGCCCTGAAGCGATCATCCGGCCGCCCTTATGTTCATCAATTGTCCCTGGATCATTCCCTGGCTGATTTTTTTCGTTTCGGCCTGAGCGTATCATGTCTTAATCAGACGGAAGCCGACACCCTGGGACTTCAGGTCCGGCGCCTGACGGCTGAATGGCTGGCTTTGCCGGTCAAACAGCAAACGAGCACCGAGTAACCAGCGTAAGGAGAAGAGTCTTGGCTAAGCATTCCCACACCTTTGTGGACACCTATAGTGGGCTTTTGGGATTCGGTCTAGATCGAAAAACAGACGAGAATACGGTGATCGTCTATCTCCAGAAGTTATCGGATGATAATTTAATGGCTGT
>JADFYC010000308.1:0-1898 GCA_015233295.1 Deltaproteobacteria bacterium
TTTGAGCCCGCATTTGCAATTTGGGGATAAGACGTCTCTTGTGCATATGTCCCCTAGGGTTTCCAGGCCACAAAGTTCCGGAGTAAACGGAGACCGTAATCCTGGCTTTTCTCCGGGTGAAACTGGGTGGCGAAGATATTGTTTTTGATCACAGCCGCGGTCACTTCACCGCCATAGTCACAAGTCGCGGCGACGTTGGCCTGGTCACGGCATTTCATATAATAAGAATGGACGAAGTAAAAGTCGGAGCCGGGACGCAAACCGGCAAATAGGGGAATCCCAGGGCTAAAGTCGATATCGTTCCACCCCACCTGGGGCACCCGGAGGGCGGTGTCGGCCGGATCTAAGCGGACAACGTCAGCATCGAACCAGCCCAGGCCAGGAAACTCGCCATGTTCAAAACTCCTCCGGGCCATCGCCTGCATCCCCAGACAGATGCCCAGGATCGGTTTCCCCCCGGCCAGGACCATCTCTTCAAGCGCCTCCACAAAGCCGGCGCGCCGCAAGTTGTCCATACAGCCCTGGAAAGCCCCAACTCCCGGCAAGACGATGCGTTCCACCGCGGCCAGGTCCTCCGGTCCATTACAGATGGTCACTTCCGCCCCAATCATTTCGAAGGCTTTGGATACAGACAAGATGTTTCCCATGCCGTAATCGATGATGCCGATCATTGTCTTTCCTGACTATAAGAGATCATCTGTTGTGGCGTTGCTGCCAGCGGCGGAGTTGGACCAAAGCCTGTTCCCGAGGCATAGGTTCATACCGCGGCCACTGATCATAATCGTGGGGTTTCTTGCCTGGAACCATTTTTTTCGGGTCGTGTTGATGAGGCGAAACGGCATGGCTCAAGGCTACATCCAAAAACTCTTCCTCTGTCAATCCGACGTAACTTAAAAAAACGTCCAGGCTGTGTGGCCGCTTACCTTCATATTGGTCTACTATGTTCATGGCCTCGGATCGCGTGGCCCGGCGATTACGAATATCGAGAGACATCAGGTGGGACGGCCTGGTATACCCACGTTTGATGTACTTAATGTAGTCGCGGACGCACTGGAGGTAACATTCGATTTTTTCGTAGTTGTTTTCCGGCGGGACATTCTCTACCTCGTCACCCTGCCAGCCCAGCTCATCTTGGATGATCTTGACCTGGTTCTTAACATCCCAGGGGATGAAGGAGCCCAGGCAAACAGACCGGCAGCCAATCTTTCGAAGCTCTTTAATCGGTGGGTAGGTAAATGGCTTCAGATCTCGTTCCGACACAGAGCCGTCCAACCGGACAAACATGTCCTGCGCGGTAATGCCCAGATCGGTGAACCGATGAAAGCGTTTTTCGTCCACCTCCTCTATTTCATCATATTGATAGTAGGAAGTGTATTCGGCTGAAGCCTCTCCCCAGAAGATGAGGGGAACGTTGTATCTGATGGCGACCCACATGGGATAGGCAAAGATGCCGGAGTGGCAATGCCAGCAAAAGTCGCCCTTTTCCAAAAAGCTTTGAAGCATGAATTTTTGGACCGCTTGCCAGTTGGCGGTGAAATCAAGCAAATCCACGCCCAGTTTCCGAATCAACTTTCTGGTGTTTTCATACAGTTGTGGTCGAAGAAAGCCGTGGTGAAAACGGACCAATAACGGTTTCAGCCCGTACTCCTTCATCAGGTAATGGGCCGTGAAAGCGCTGTCTTTGCCGCCGCTAAAGGGGATGATGCAATCGTAATCATACTTCCCCCGATATTCCTCGATGAGCTTATCTAGTTCCTTCTTTCGGGCATCCCAATCAATCTCAGTTTGTTTGTATTCGTGCTGGTGGCAGATGTTGCATACCCCCTGCTCGTCAAACATGATCGTTTCGTGAGTCTCGGGCAAAACACACTTAGTACACCGGCGCAGTTGACTGATCA
>JADFYC010000308.1:1919-4642 GCA_015233295.1 Deltaproteobacteria bacterium
GAATATTCAGGACATCCCGCTCGGGCCGCCCTGCGTCATTATATGTAAGTGATCACAGGGTTCTTTTTTTGTGATCCCTTAAATCCCTGAAAAGAATTTTTTTGGAGGCTTTTCAGGATGATATGATACGTCTTCCCTGCAGTAATGGTTACGGAGAAGACTTGTTATGGCGGATATTACCCTGTAACAAATCCAGAAGCTTATCTAAGAGCTGTTATGATTCTATACTCTGTACAGGCCGCAGCCAGAGATGGTGGTGCATCCGGTTCTATTCCTGTTGATTTGCACAGTTCCACTAAATGATTGACTGCCGGCTGGCAATTGCGTTCCTTATCTAATTTTGGATAGTTATACTCCTCATTAACCTCTTCCCCATTCAGATAATGAATCCATGTTTCAATATTTCGTTTCGGTACGACAATAGCCACGGCTTCATCACGTTCTCGAAATGGGATCCCTTTAGAGTTACATTCATCTTCGAATTCTGTTATTCTATCATGTACACTGCTTACGTCTGCGTCGATGATCGTGATTAAGGCAGAAGCCGCTCGTTGTCTTCGCTGTCGATACACCCTGAGCTCAATGGGGAACTTTTGCCTCACCCATTGTTCCGCAGAGCCACCAGCCGAAGGGCTCTTTTCCACCCGTAGCTCCCTCGTATTCCAACCCATTCCTTTGAGAAACCGCCGAATGAAGGCTTCATGCTGGGAATCCTCGCAAAGGAGTACGAGTCCCACGCGTCGTGTGCTCATTCCATCCATCCCCTGGCAATTTGCTCGGAAAGTTTCAATCCATCATCAACGTGCTCTGGAACCTTCTTCACGCGGGCTGGGCCGAGAGGGTCCCGCTCAATCCACTTGCCGCATTCCGGGCCGAGATAATCGATCAGTTCGGGATGGTGGCTAATAAGAACCGCTTGCGGCATACGTTCTCCGCAGGCATCTTTGAGTTCCATAAGCCAAGGTTGAATTTCCGGCAGCGAGATGTAATTTTCAGGCTCATCGATGAAAAGGGTGTGTCCCAAACCCTGTAAGCCGAACAAAAGCGTGTAAAGGACTATCATTACGCGCTGGCCGTCGGATATTTGGCCGAAGTCAAAGTAGATTGGATGGCCTTTTTGGTCTTCGCTATTGAACCCAACCTTGAGAATCCTATATGTTCCGGCCTGCTCCAGTTTGAATGCATGAAAGCCGGCGATGGTCTCGCGCAGATGTTTTGTCAACTGGAAAGTTTTATCCTGGTGTTCCTGGGAGATGTATCTGTACCAGGACGGGAAGTTGGTGCCGTCACGGTTGAGCCAGTCCGATTCCTCTTCCGTTTCAGAGGTTATGGCCTTAGGCTGCAGGCTGACTATGAACATCTTCTCGATCCAATCCTTAAACCAGGTCAATTTTTTGTTATCATTCCTGGGGGCAATAGTGGATAGAGCCGAAATGGTCCAGTCGAAGGGGTAGTTCGATCCCGGTCCGTGATCGTCGTGATAAAGTTGTACCTCTCCTCGGTTGAATTCGAACAGAGGCTTGCCGTCGAGCAGAAGGTGCTCGAATTCAATCCGCCGCTTCTTGGCTTCGGGGTTGTGCACGATAACCAACTTATAGGAAAAAAGGCCATCCTCTCCCTGGACGTCGAGTTCGAAGGACTGTTCGGTCTTTTTGACCCAAGCGGTGAGGTCCCGTAACGGGAAGAGAGGGAATCGTTTGTCTTTGTCGTCCAAGGCTTCCTTACCCACAAGCAGGCGGCGGATTTCATAGAGCAGATCGAACAGGGTGGATTTACCCCCGCCGTTCGGCCCCATCAGCAAGGTCAACTCGTTAAAATCGATTTCGAAGTTGACCAGGCAACGATAATTGTTTGCATATAATTTCTTTAGCATTATGATCCCAATCACTGTTTCTGATTGCAAGCTCCTCCCAACCAACCCGCGCCCGCTCAATTACCGTTGTGCCTTGGGGCTCAGGTCCGGTTGCCGGGCTGGGTCAAAGCTCAAGAAGGTCCAGTATCCCCAGGCTGGTCGGGACCAGGCGCATCCCGTCGGCCACCATTGTCTGGACTTCTTTGGCCGGAGCCAACAATACCTCATCGTATTCCGGGCTTAAGCTCAAAGCGGGATGCAGTTCATTCCAACCCGGTTCCAGTTCCAAGGCCAAACAGACGTCGATCACGTCATCAACCAGGTCATGGATCAACCCTAACGGCTTCATAGCTTTAATTTGGTTGACCCCGATCCCTATCTCTTCCTCCAATTCCAGCAGGAGTTGCCCTGTATAGTCTATATTTCCCGACTCCTTTATGGCCCGCCGGTCAATGCTCCCAGATGGAATAAATTCCCACACCCCGGAATACTGCTCCACAATACTGGAGCGCCGTCCCAGGACCACCGTCTGTTCACCTTCAATATCCAGAATGATCACTCCGCTCACCGACAGGGGACATAAACGCCGGTGCAAAACCAATCCTCTCCGTTGGGCCCAAAAGAACCGATAGGGAGAAAAATAGGCTTTGACCAGGGGAATCTCCTGGTGGTCGACAATCCCATCAAAAATGAGCAGTTCACCATCAAACGCGGTGGCCGGCCGCGCAGGGGAGTTCCACAGTTCGGCCACCCGGCGTTCCTCTTCCGGCGAAATATCCGGGGGCGCGTCAACTCGCACATCCAGTTCCGGAGCCTTAACCAGCACCCGAAAAGTCTGGTGATCCATTAAGTCAGCCACAACTCTTCCGCC
>JADFYC010000309.1:0-4096 GCA_015233295.1 Deltaproteobacteria bacterium
AGATTGAGACGTAATCCTATCAGAGTAAAAGAAATAGAGATTAACAGGCAAGATAAGATAGAGTCTATTGAACGATTAATACATGTTAAAAATCAGTATTTAGAGACTCATAGCAGAGCTTCAGTTGATAAGGCCATATCTGTAGTTAATGATAGAATAAATAAATTAAGAGTTCAAGACTGGATAAAGGTTGATTCTGATGGAAGAATATTAAATATTCATGTTGATAATGAGTCATTGGCAGAGAAATCGATGCTTGATGGATGTTATGTCATAAAGAGTGATTTGCCGGCAGAAATAAATAAGAATGTTGTTCATGATCGTTATAAACAATTAGCAGAAGTGGAACACGCCTTTAGAGATTGCAAAACAGTTATGTTGGAGATGCGGCCATGGTATGTACAGACAGAAAAAAGCACAAGAGGTGCAGCCTTTGTTGTCATGTTAGCCTAGTTAATAGCTCGTCATTTAGAAAAAGTATGGGCTGGCTTTGATTCAAGCATTCAGGAAGGTATCTCACAATTATCAACATTATGCACAATGGAAGTTACGGTTAAAGACAAGGGAACGTGCAATATGATCCCCACTCCACGTGATAACTCAAATAGATTATTGAAGGCCGCCAACGTGAGAATCCCTGAAGTCCTTCCTCATCTCGGTGTAAATGTACTCAGTAGGAAAAAGCTAAGGAAGAGCGCAACAGATTAATTTTATTAAATTTTAATCCCTCAAACGCTTGTCCCTAAAATGGAACTTCCGTTGTAGTATTCCACTTCGTCCTTCATAATCACCGGACCAATTTTGAGCCGGATGAATTCACTGATCGGAAAACCATTCTCGGCAAAGAACATCATCCGAACGTCCGCGGACTTGTCCAGGTAGGCCGTATTTCTCATGTGAGAGTTGAAGTCCATATCTCCCCAACCGGCAAACAAACTCTTCTCATACATAGATTCCCTCCGCAGTAAGGGGTAACCCCAAAAAACGTGTAACCAGCAACAATCTATTCTCTATGTTTATTCAGTGATGGAAGAAGCAAAGCCAGAACCGTCGGCCTTACGGGTTCATCTCATACGCATCCTTCATCGGATAGACGTGCTTCTCCCACACCCTCTTAAACCGGTCTACATCCACTACCGGCTTCTTGATCATTTTTAAGCAGAAATCCATCTGCTTCTCCGAACTGCTCGGCTTGGAGTAGAGGGTCAGGGCGTGCCGGGAGAAGTCCCGGACCATGAAGTCAAATACCTGATCCAGCAAATCGTCCTCGATGTGCTCTATCCGGGCGTTTTCGATAATGAGCTGGCCGTAGGCCACGACGGAAAACAACTCGCCCAGACAGAGGAGGAAATCGATATCTTTGGCCTGCTCCGGCGTGGGCGGGGTCATCATCAGGAACTGTTTCAACAGGCCGATCTGTTCTTTCAGGATGTTGGCATTGGGCTGATCAATGCTGTCGTAGGCCAGGTTATAATCGTGGAAGCGGACCTTGCCCAGGCCGCGGGCCGGCCCCTGCTGGAACAGAAAGTCGTCGTTCTTGGGTTCCGTGACCTTGGGTATCTCCGGGAACTGGGCCGGGTTGAATAGATAATTGGCCAGAAATTTGACGACTAAGGCCATATTTACATGGACGGTCCCTTCCAGTTTGGGCAAGGCCCGGATATCCCTGGTGGCCTTTTCGAAATAGGTGTCTTTTTCGTAGCCGCGGGCGGCGATGACGTCCCACAAGAGATTGACCACCTCTTCGCCCTGGGTGGTCACCTTCATCTTGACCAGGGGATTGAACAGGAGATAGCGGCGGTCCTGGAGCGAAGCGGTGCGGAAGTAATCGCCGGCCCGGGAGGCAAACAGGCGCATGGACAGCAGCCGGCAGAAGGCGTCGGTCAATAATTGCTGAATGTGGGGAAAGTCGGTGACCCATTTGCCGTACAGATTTCGATTGGCTGCGTGTTTTATGGCTTCATAAAAGGCGTGGGTGCTGATGCCGATGCTGGCCCAGCCCAGGTTGTATTTCCCGATATTGACCGTGTTCAGGGCGGCATCCCAGGCTTCCGCTCCCATGGACAGAACCTCGTCGGGTTTAACCGGATAGCCGGCCAGCTCGAACTCGGAGACGTACATCTGGGAGTTGCACAAATTTTGGAGGCACCTATAGTTTTCATTCCGGGTTTCCACCGGGAAAAAGACAAACTCATCCGTGTCCGAGTTTTTCCCAAAAACGGATAACAGGGCGGCCTCGTTTCCATTGCCGATGTAGTACTTGCCGCCGTCGGCCCGGAATGATCCGTCCGGCATTGGGGTCAACATCATCTCCGTGGCATAGAGGTCGGCGCCATGAGCCTTTTCGGACAGGCCGAAACCGAAGATACCGCCGTCTTTGAGCAACTGGGCCGTCTTCCGCTTAATGGCGTCGTTTTTGCTCATCCAGATCGGCCCCAACCCCAGGATGGTCACCTGCCAGGCATACCAGTGGGATAAACTGTAAAAGGCCAGGACTTCATTAAAGGCACAATTACGGTGGTTGTCCCAGCGGGTATTTGGGTCGGAGCCCCCCTCCGCCGTTGGTGTCAGCAGGCTGTAAAAGATGCGGTTCTCCTTAAGAAAGCCCAAAAAATCGGAATACCAGCGGCGTTCATGGTCCTCCTCTTTGAGCGCCTTTTTGCCTTTGTCCTCAAAGAAGGCGATGGTTTTGAGCATGATTTGACGTGAATGCTCGTCCAGGCTCTGGAAGGTCTCCTGTTTGGGATTGAATAGCCGCATGTGGGCCTCCTTCTGTAGATTGGGTTTGGGCCGGGCGATCAGGATGTCGGGCCAGGGGCCGGCCGTACTGTTTGTATGCGAACTTTAATGATAAAAAATTCGGGCCGACCGGTAAAGATTAACCTCCGCCGCCGGGGTTACGACATATCCTTTAACAGCCTCTTTAACAGTACCTGTTCTTCAAGACTAAAGGGCGACAGAATCTCTTCATTGGTCCGCTGTCTTAAGGCGATCAGTTCCTCTTTGAGGGCATTGGCCCGTTCAGATGGGTACAGTTTGAAGATGCGGCCGTCTTCCGGGTCAGCCACCTTCCTGATCCAGTCCGCCTTGTCCATCCGGTCCAGCACCCCGGACAGGGTGGCCTTATCCAGAATCAGGAACTCGCCCAGCTCGGCGGCGGTCTGCCCGGCTTCATACCAGAGTCCCTCCAGGACCAGGTGCTGGATGTTGGTCAGGCCATACGGCTGCAGTTGTTTTTTGAAATGGGCATGGGCCTTCTGATAGGCTTTGGCCCGAAAAAAAATGACGCAGTCCGGGACGGGGTTTTGAAATCTATTCATGTTAGTTGAACTCCTTCGTATACGAACAAGTACCTCAAACCCAAAGTTTTGTCAAGATTTTATTCATGACGATCAGGGCCAGCGAATGAAATTGTTGGGGTCAGATCGAATTGGGTGGGCGGCAGTAGCGGCGGATGATTTCCTCGATCAGGGCGGTGGTGGAGGCGCCTGGGGTTAAAGGGACTCGAACGACCCGGCCGCCGCCGGCCTTGACCGTATCCGCCCCGATGATGGCATCTTCAGGCCAGTCAGCCCCCTTGACCAGGACGTGGGGCAGGATTTCTCGAATGATCGCCCCGGGGTCGGCCTCGTCAAAGATGACCACATAGTCCACGCAGGCCAGGGCACACAGGACTTCGGCCCGCCACTCCTGGGGGGTCAACGGCCTGAGGTCGCCCTTGATTTGGCGGACGGATCTATCGGAATTGACGGCCACTACCAAGATATCTCCGGCCGCTTTGGCGGCTTTAAGATACCGGGCATGGCCCAAGTGCAGGACGTCGAAGCAGCCGTTGGTAAAAACAATCGTTTTGCCTTGGGTCTTAAGCTCCTGGGCCAGGGTGCCCATCTCCTGTCTGGTGATCAGCTTGGAAATTTCGCGGTCCACATCCCGGCCCTTTGAAGCTAGCTGAAAATCTCCGTAATCCGGTCCGTAGCCCGATGATATCGAAGCAAAATAATCCGGCATACGCCCTTTAGGAGACCGGCCGCCAATTCACGGTAACGGAGTTCGACTTCCTTCATGATGTCTGAAGTCAGAACCAGCACCTCCGTGT
>JADFYC010000309.1:4204-4638 GCA_015233295.1 Deltaproteobacteria bacterium
AATGATTTTTTTGTCGTATGACAGGGTGCTTGCGGTCAACTCCAACGCCCCTTGGGCGACTAAAGCCATGAAATCCGCCGGCTGACCGGCCTGAAAAAGCGCTTCTCCCTGCCTGATTGTCTTTCGCCCAAGCTGAGTCAGAACAGCGCGCTGTTGTTCCGGATCCAAGAATCTCAATACGCTATATGCTACGTCCTGCGGCGGCTCCGTTCCCACTGGCTATTTCTCTTCCTTTCTCAGCTCGGTCAGTCTCGTTCTCATCCTTTTGATCAAGTCCTGATAGGAGCCTTTGGCCAAAATCTGATTAAATTGGGATCGATAATTACCGATGAGGCTGACTCCCTCGATGTTGACATCGTAGACCCACCACTTGGCCCCTTTGGGGTACATACTGTAGTTTATTGGAATTTCATTGTTTTGCGTTTTAATCAGGT